>NZ_NOLI01000040.1:0-51591 GCF_002245975.1 Nostoc sp. 'Peltigera membranacea cyanobiont' 213
GTAGTAAGGACTTTAGTCCTGATTTGAGAACTAAAGTTCTCACTACAAACCTTTAATTATTTACCCTGTTCTACTTAAGTCACTCATGAAAAGTTAGATACCCAACTTATTTAAGAAATCAGGTATCTATAAACTATGAATTTTCACTAACTTAACAACCAATGGATAGCTGGTATTAGACAGCAATTTTGTCTAACTTTGTTCTTGTGGAACTTGTCCTATCTGTGCCGTCAGCTTCTCTTTATCTTGCCTGCGTTTTTTGGCGTAAAGTTGAATAGTGACCGCCATCAAAATAATCATGGCAAAAATACCCCAGGCAGCGATATCTGTAGGTAAATTATTCTTAAATACAGCCAGTAATACGATCGCTACTAACATAACTGTCGGTGCTTCATTTAAAGCGCGTAATTGCTGACCATTCCAACCGCATTCATCTACTGCTAACTTCTTCATGAGTCGAGCGCAGTAATGATGATAGCCAATTAAAATAGCAACAAATAGCAGTTTTATATGTAACCAACCCTCTTTTAAAATATCCGGTTCAGTGCTTAATAAACCGATAGCCATTGCGATCGTCACAAACATTCCAGGGTTAGTAATGATGTGGTAGAGGCGCTTTTCCATAATTTGATACTGATTTTTCAGTATCGTTCGTGCTGGTTCAGGTTCAAGGTTCGCTTCAACGTGATAGATAAAAAGACGTACTAAGTAGAACAAACCAGCGAACCAAACTACAAATCCGACAATATGAAATGCTTTAAACCATGAATAAGCCATGAATACTAATCCCCTTTACTTGTGGCTGCGATCCATTTTTAGTGGTACTAAAAATTTCACAAATGCAGCCTAGAATAACATGATAAGTCTGGCAAAAATCCAGAATTATTTTTTTACCACAGATAAATCCTCGGTGTTTTTCTATGGCTTCATTTTTATAATATCGATTTTTGCCAAAACTATATTGTCAATGAGTATCTTTACGACGCACAAAGGGTAAAAGGTCTTGCAAAATCGTCTCGTGGTAGTGTTCTTGAGGATAATGTCCGACGTTATTAAGTTTGATTAATTCGGCATTTGGTGCAGAATCTGTAAAATTTTGGGCGATATCCACAGATAACCAAGGGTCAATCATCCCCCATTGAATCAGAATTGGCTGTTGCCATTCTTTAAAGCCAGATTCGATTTCTGTCATTGCTGAATCAAGCTGTAAATTGCGAATACTTGATAAAAGACTCCGCCCAGATGATGAAGTTTTCAAAAATGGCTTTCGATAAATATCTAAATCCTTATCTCCGATGCGATAGCGGCTACCACCTTCTAGAGTTCGGTCAACTAATAAGGGGTCTTGGGTCATTACCTCACCTGCCAAAGGTAAACCCATTTGTTTAATTTTCCAGGGTAATTTGGCAGCAGTTGATATTGGTGTATTCAGGATAGCTAAATTGGCAATCTGTTCTGGATGACGCAAGGCATATTGTAGTCCTACAGAACCTAAAAAACCTTGGACAACTAAAGAAAAATGTTCGAGTTCTAGTGCTTTGACAAATCCTTCTAAAGCTGTGATAAAAGCATCGGGTGTGTAAGCGAAATCTCGTTTTTCTGGTTTTGCAGAAAAGCCGTAACCAATCCAATCTGGAGCGATCGCTCTTGTCCCTTGATTCCCTAAAGCAGGTATAATATTACGCCAACTGTAACTTTGTGAAACCAACCCGTGTAGCAATAACACAGGTGCTAAATCAGTTCTGCCTATTGGTGAAGATTCTCGATAAAACCATTCCAGTGAATCTACATTGATTTTATGTTCTGTTATTGACACGCTATATTCCTATGGAATTGGGAATTGGGGATTGGGAATTGGGGTTATCCCCCCTCTCTCCCTAAAACCTCCATCAAAATCATAGAGCACCGGAGAGTGTCAACGTTAACGTTTAGATAATCATAATATTGATGTCGCTCAAGGCAGAACTACATCCTTGATGTGTTAAAGCGATAGTTCTTCATCGGTATGACTTTGTAGGTACTTGGCGGATTAAAGCGATTTGACATTGGCACGCTTTTTGCATTTAAAGTTGCATGGCCCAACTTCATGAAGTTTTGTAGCAAGCAAAGATATGGTTACTCGTTCGGTGACGCGTCAAGGAAGTCTAAAAGCACTCGATTGGTTAAATGTATTTTTAGCAGATATTCAGGGCGGTGTCGGCCCGTTTCTAGTGGTTTATCTAACTTCAAGTCTGCATTGGAACCCCTCTCAGGTGGGATTGGTAATGACGATTTCAGGATTGACGGGGGTAATTGCTCAAACACCGATTGGAGGATTAGTCGATCGGTTACGCCAGAAGCGATCGCTAATTATTCTCGCGGCGGTGTTAATTGGCATCAGTTCAATTGCCACCGTTACGATCCCATCATTCCCCGTAATTACAATATCTCAATCCTTCTGTGCCATTGCTGGAGCATTTTTTGCCCCGACGATCGCAGCAATTTCTCTAGGATTAGTCGGACGAAGGGGTATTGAGTATCGCATTGGCCGCAACCAGACTCTCAGTTCTGCTGGAAATGTGGTAGCTGCAATACTAGCAGGATTAATCGGTCATTTTGTGGCTCAGGCAGCTATCTTCTACTTTATGGCGCTGATGTCAGTTGCAGTGATTGTCTGCGCTTTGAAGATTCGCAAACAGGATATTAATTATCGGTTAGCAAGAGGGGGTGACGAGCAAGAAAGCAAGGATATACAAGAAGATGGGAAAGAAAAAGTTAATGTTTCTAAGTTTACAACCCTATTGAGCGATCGCCGTCTCCTGATTTTTGCCGCCTGTGCAGTGTTGTTCCACTTTGCCAACGCTGCCATGTTACCCTTGCTCGGTGAGGTACTAGCTCACCAGAAAGGTGCTAGTCCAACGTTATTTATGTCTGCCTGCATTGTCACTGCTCAATTAGTGATGATTCCCTTGGGAATTTTGGTTGGGGGACGGGCGAGTAAAGATCGACGTAAACCTATTTTTCTGATTGCATTTCTGGTGTTACCGATTCGCGCCGTGCTGTATACCCTCAGCGATAATCCTTTCTTTCTGGTGTCAGTGCAATTATTAGACGGGGTTGGCGGAGGAATTTTTGGGGTGATGCAGCTTTTGGTGATTGCCGATTTGACTAAGGGAACCGGACACTTTAATCTGGCACAGGGAGCAATTGGAACTGCTGTTGGTATTGGTGCATCCCTCAGTAATTCTTTGGCTGGTTTTGTTGCGAAATCTGCTGGCTACAATGCTAGCTTTTTGACTATGGCAGCGATCGCAACAGTTGCCTTAATTTTCTTCTGGTTTTTCATGCCCGAAACTAAGTCTACAGCCTATCCGGTAAGCTCTAAATCGGGGCTTGCTACGTTTAGGGAATAGAGAAATGGTAGTTTTGCGATATCTCGTGATTATTATCACCTACATCGGTTTAGGGCTAGGTTACTTGCCCGGATTGCGGATGAATCGGGCGACGATCGCCATTGTTGGTGCTGCCTTTTTGATGGCATTGGGAGTACTAGATTTACCTGCGGCGTGGGGCGCGATCGATTACAAAACACTAATTTTTCTATTTGGGATGATGGTAATCAGTGCCAATCTCGCCGCCTCTGGTTTTTTCCAGCTTGCCCTTGATTATACAATCCGCCGCATCCACAGCCCATTTGGGTTACTGGTGGTGTTAACTTTTGGCAGTGGCATCCTCTCAGCCCTTTTTTTGAATGATACGATTGCTTTAATTTTGACACCTTTAGTAATTGGTATTACCCAGTTACTCAAGCTTAAACCTATTCCCTATTTGCTGGCGCTAGCAGGTGCAACTAACCTCGGTTCCGTTGCCACTTTGAGCGGTAATCCGCAAAATATCTTGATCGGTTCTTTCTCTGGCATTAGTTATCTAGACTTTGCCAAAGCCTTAACACCACTTGCGTTGATCTGTTTGACAATTCAGGTAGGTTTGTTGTGGTGGTTATATCCAGAAGTGCGATCGCTTCGCCCTTACTTAAAAGTTAAACCACCCCGCTACCATGTCCTCAAACCACTGTTAGCTAAAAGTCTATTAATTACCACCGGATTACTAGTAGCATTTTTAATCGGAATTCCGACTGCTGAAGTTACCTTAATTGCTGCTGGATTATTACTGGTAACGCGCCGCCTTAAGCCAGAGCGAATTTTACAACAGGTAGACTGGGATTTGCTGTTAATGTTTTGTGGACTGTTCATCCTTACCGAAGGTGTGCAAAAACTCGGTTCTTTGGGATGGCTTTCTCATTTTACTCGCGATCCCTTGAGCATTTTGGGGATAACGGCGTTGTTGTCAAATTTAGTATCCAATGTGCCGGCTGTACTGCTATTACATCACCTAATTCCTCATCCCAACACCCACACTTGGCTACTACTCGCGGCGGCTTCAACACTGGCAGGAAATCTCACGCTGCTGGGTTCGGTAGCAAACTTGATTGTGGCGGAGGCTGTTGCTAAACAGGGATATAGGCTCACTTTTGGGGAACATTTGCGATTTGGGCTACCGCTAACTGTTATCACCTTGGCGCTTACCTATTTTTGGATTTATTAACTTTAACGTGAGTTGGATCTCCTTGCATTAATGCATGGGGTAGTTCAGTCTAACTTGTTATGCCAATGCATCGGCTTGTTATGCCAATGCATCGGCTTGCTATGTTAATGCATCGGCTTGTTATGCCAATGCATCGGCTTGTTATGTTAATGCATCGACTTATTATGTTAATGCATCGACTTATTATGCCAATGCATCGGCTTGCTATGTTAATGCATCGACTTATTATGCCAATGCATCGACTTGCAACAATTAGAACACCCTATATTACATAGAAATTATAAAAAGTTTGTGTACACAGTAGCGCTTTTTAGGAGAGCGATAAATTCCTCTAACTGATGTTAACGTTTACGTGCGTGGGAAGATTCGATTCCTGCCAGTTTTCGGTACTTGACTACAGTCCGTCGAGCGATCGCCATGCCAAATCGCAGTTTTAATAGTTGGGCTAGTTGTTCATCGCTGTAAGGTTTAGCTGGTGGTTCTTGTTGAATTAATTGAATAATCAACTCTTGGATTTGTTTAGGCGTGCGTCCACCAACACCAACAGAAGTACAGAAAGACTGCAACGGCACAATTCGACTTTGCCCGCCGCTAATGAGCAAATAGCGATCGCGCACAATGCGACTGATGGTAGCATTTGAAAGCCCGACCGATTGAGCAATTAGCTGCTGAGGTGTTGGTACTAAATCTAAACTGTCCTTACTTGTGAGAAAGGCTTGCTGACGATTAACCAAAAATTGCCCAACTTTGAGTAAATTTTCCTGCCACTGATTTAGTGCTGACAATAAATTTCGTGCTTGTTGTAGCAGTGTTTCCTGCATCTTGTGGTTTGATTGAACCAGCAAAGCGATCGCTTCTTCATCCAAGCAAAACTCTTGACTAACTTCAGAAGTTAAAGAAACCTGCCACCCATTGGCGTTGAGTTCGGCTTGTAAATCTGGGGTGGCGATCGCCACTGGATAATAGCTAAAGTTTCTTGCTGGGCGAGGTTCTAAGGTTTGAATTTCTTGAATCGCTGCTTTCAAAGCTGGCAGATTAATCGGTGATTCCACTACAGAAACTCTTTTTGCATGTAATTGCAACTTCTTCAACAACAATTGTTGATGTTCCTTAGCTTCAGTTGAATTACCAATACAATCTGCTACCTCTGCTAAGTAATCTCGTACCAGTAAGGCAGCCAAACTATTGGGACGATCTTGAAGCTGTAATAGCAAACATTCTTGCGGCGATCGCGCCCCAATCCCCGGTGGATCGAGACTTTGTAAATGCGACACAACCGCTTCTAATTCCTTGACATTCCAATCACTTCCTGCTGTCCAGACTTGGGACGATTCTTCCAGATAGCCGGAGGGTGAAATCCATTGCATGAGGTATAACAGTGCTTCTCGCTGTTTGAGTGGCAAATCTAAAGCGGTAATTTGCCCACGTAGATGTTCTTGTAAGCTTGGTTCCATTGCAACTGGACTATACCAATTTGGTAAAATGTCTTCTAGCAATGCTTCCCGATGATTAGAGCGGCGATGCAGCAAAAATGGATTGTGTTTGGCTTCTGCTTGTAAATATTCTCGAACTCGCTGATGATTCCAAGGTAACAGTTGCACTAACTGTCGCAGGCTTGGATAAAGAACTGCTTGCGTCTCTAAACGGGTTTCTACAGAGAGAGTTGAAGTTAATGCAGGTGTATCCATATCCATTAGTGAGAGGTTAAGGTAATTACACTAATGTTTGCGAGGGTAAAGGAAAGGGAAAAAATCCTACTTGAAGACTGGTAATAGCCAGGCTTTGACTATTCTTAAATCTTAATTCTTTTTTGCAGCGAAGTACTTGAACTAATTCGTAATTGGTGGCGATTCAGCTAGTTCCGCTAACTCAATTGGACGATTTTTCAGGAAAGTATCAGCAGTTACTGTAGAGACAAACATAATAATTAACTCTTGTATAGGAATCATATTTGATTTTTGAACAAAACTAGGTATTGTAGGGTGTGTTAGAACGCAGTTCGTAACGCACCAAACCCTTGATGATGGTGCGTTACGCTGTCGCTAACACACCCTACGTATCTTTTCAGAAATCAAATACTAGTCTTATATGATTAATAATTTATAAGTTTTAAACCTAAAAATAGAGCCGCAACAGTTCCCGCTACAGAAATTTCTCCTTGAATAATTTTATCTAAAACTGATTCTAGAGGAATAAATACAATTTCAATTTCTTCTGTAATATCGAGTTGTTGCTCTCCGACTTTACTCACATTTTCTGCTAAAAACAAATGGATTTGATTGGTATCTTTACTCGGCTTATCGTATAGAGTTCCAATTTTTCTAAATTCTTGGGGTATATAACCAGTCTCTTCTGTGAATTCTATAATTGCGGCTACTTCGGCACTCTCTTTTATCGGATCGAAATTCCCTGCTGGTAGTTCTAAGAAAAATTCACCTACTGCATGTCTGTATTGCCGGACAAAAATAACTTCTCTATTACTAGTAATAGGTAAAACCATCGCCACGTCTGGTTTAATATTGACAAAATAATCATCTATGATTTTACCATTGGGCAATTCTATTTCATCTTGCCTTACTTGACACCAAGGGTTATCTAAAACCATTTTTGATTTTAAAGTCTTCCATTTTCTTAAGTTGTTCATAAATTTAGTAACCAATAAAATTATGTCTAGGAACTTTAGTAACTAAGTAATGAATGTAAAAAAGTATAACAGATACATCCGATAATCTAAACTTTAAACTTACACTGACTTTTGCAATAACATAATATTATGTAAAAGAAATATGCAAATAAATGTAAATTTATTTACAGTAAACAAGAGATTTCCATTGACCATTAGTCGAGGGACAACGGCACAGACAACGAATGCATGGGTGAGGATTTCAGATGATGGTATCGAAGGCTGGGGAGAAGCATCGCCATTCGGTGTGGGCGATCGTCGACAATCAACTGATACAATCAAAGATTCTCTAGATCGAGTTGTGCCACTGTTGCAAGCATTTAGCCCCTTGCAGCGACAGCAAATTGAGCAAGTTTTAATCCAAAACCAGATTCCTTCTGCTGCTAGGGCAGCGTTAGATATGGCAATGCACGACTGGTTGGGTAAGCGTGTAGGATTACCTTTGTGGAAAATTTGGGGACTCGATCGCAATCAAATAGTACCAACCTCAGTCACAATTGGGATTAATTCGCCTGAAGGTGCTAAGGCGAGAGCGCGAGACTGGTTACGATTTACCGATGTCCGCCTTTTTAAGGTGAAGTTAGGTAGTCCAGATGGCATAGATGCAGATAAAAAAATGCTGTTGGCAGTGCGAGAAGAAGCACCGGAAATAGAATTATTTGTTGATGCCAATGGGGGTTGGAGCTTAGAAGATGCGATCGCAATGTGCAATTGGCTGGCTAATTTAGATATAAAGTATGTAGAACAGCCATTACCACGAGGTCAAGAAAAAAGTTTAGCTAAACTCAAAGAACACTCTCCCCTACCCATCTTTGTCGATGAGAGTTGCTTCACAAGTTCTGATATCCCCGATTTGGCAAACTACGTGGATGGTATTAATATCAAACTGATGAAATCAGGCGGACTAACAGAGGCAATGCGAATGGTACATACAGCGCGAGCATATCGGTTGCAAGTAATGTTCGGTTGCTATTCTGACAGTTCGCTAGCTAATACAGCAGCATTACAGCTTGCGCCACTAGCTGATTATTTAGATTTAGACAGTCATCTCAACTTAATCGACGATCCCTTTACAGGTGCATTGCTAAAAGAAGGTAGAGTTTTGCTAAACGATTTACCAGGTTTGGGGGTAAAACACAGTGCGTCTACCACTTAATCAACGAGTAGCTATCTTACTTCACGAGGGAACTATTGGAACTCACGGCAAAACAGGACTCGCAATTTTACGTTACAGCGAGTCACCAATTGTAGCCGTCATCGATCGCGAATGTGCTGGCAAATCTCTGACAGAATTAACAGGTATTAAACGTGATGTACCCATTGTGGCATCAGTAGCCGCAGCCTTAGAGTACAAGCCAGAAGTCTTAGTAATAGGCATTGCTCCCAGTGGTGGTGCTATCCCAGATGATTACTGGCTAGAAATCAAAAATGCTCTAGAAGCTGGGATGTCGTTGGTGAACGGCTTACATACACCAATGGCAAGCATCCCGGAGTTAAATGCACTAGTCAAACCAGGGCAATTAATTTGGGATGTCCGCAAAGAGCCGTCTAATATAAGTGTTGCTAGTGGAATGGCACGCACCCTCCCTTGTCGGCGAGTTTTGACGGTGGGAACCGATATGGCGATCGGTAAAATGTCAACTAGCTTGGAGTTACATTGGGCATCCAAACTGCGGGGTTGGCGTTCTAAATTTCTCGCCACAGGTCAAACTGGGGTGATGTTAGAAGGCGATGGCGTGGCTTTAGATGCCGTGCGAGTGGACTTTGCTGCTGGTGCTGTGGAACAAATAATCATGCGCTATGGCAAAAACTACGACATCCTGCACATTGAAGGACAAGGTTCGCTGCTACACCCTGGTTCAACGGCAACCCTACCCCTGATTCGTGGTTCGCAACCAACTCAACTGGTATTAGTCCATCGGGCGGGACAAGTTCATGTCCGCAATCATCCCCATGTTTTAATTCCACCTTTATCAGAGGTAATTCGGCTTTATGAAAGCGTTGCTAGTGCTGGTGGTGCTTTTGCAAGCGTTTCTGTAGTGGGTATAGCACTTAATACGGCACATTTAGATGAATCTGCGGCCGACGAAAGTATTGCTCAAGTAACAGCAGAAACCGGGCTACCTTGCACTGATGTAGTCCGTTTTGATGCCAATGTGCTTTTGGATGCGGTGATGAAGAATTAGGTTCTGACCTTATCAAGAAGCAAAACTTTAGTTGCTTCAAGACGAATCCGAGCAACTTAAAGGAAGCTTAACAAGAAGTATCTTGCTCCACTTTGCCACATAAGGGCAATTTACACCCCCAACTTACTGGGGGTTTTTTATCAATAAGGTTTGGTTAATGTTTTTTGATGGAAATTCTAGATCGTAAAGATGCGATAAATCGCCGTCTCTACAATCATCAGCGATTCATCGCGTCTCTTGCCTTAACCGAACACTATTGGTTTTGTATGGCACTTAGGTTAAAAGGACGCGCAGCAATGGGTTAAGAGACATGCCGCTTTCATTGCCTAGAACCGCTTTACCTAAAATCTTCCATTCCTTGATAAGCAACTCTTAATAAACTCATCAGATTTTTTTGTCAAGCCCTATTGACATTTTGTAACAAAATTGTTAAATTCAGTTACATAACTAAACAAAAGAAGAGAAAAAAATATGTACACTACTGTAAACGAAGACGGTATCCTTAATAACTACGCACATGAAGCCAAGGTATACTACGCAGAGTACCCAGCAATTTGGGAACAACGTAAATACGTTTTACAGGGTCTTTTTGCAACTTTAATTGTCACAACTTTAGTTTTGGTTGGTTTTAGCGTTAGCTAAGATTTTTCCATTGCCGTATCGCTGTATCTTATTGTCATTCTCACTTCTCTCTCAAGCCTCGGTTAGTTTCGCCGGGGTTTTTTGTGTTTTACCCCTGTGTGTTGGCAATGCCTGCCGTAGGCATCGCATCCCAAAAGGGCGACATTGTAAAATAACTGCGATCGCACATAAAATAAAGACAAATTAATAAAATGGGGTGTTATATGGCAACCCAACTCGGTGAAGCTAAATCTTCAACAGAACTGATAATATCTTGGGAAGCCTTGCCCGCAGATTTTCAGTTAGAGGATGAACCAGTGGAAAATACAGGTCAGCCACTGTTGGCTGGTGCTTTGCGCGAAAGCCTTGAGATAAGTGGTTTCATCCAACCCCAGATGTTAATCGCCTCAAATTTTGGACTTTGTGCAACGATAAACGATCAGTTTGTAGCGAAAGCACCTGACTGGGTTTATGTTTCAGCAGTAAATGAAGTTTTAGCAGAACGCAAAAGTTACACACCTAATTTAGAAGGTGAGATTCCGGCAGTGGTGATGGAATTTCTATCTGACACTGACGGTACAGAGTACTCTTTTAAGCGAATCTATCCGCCAGGAAAATGGTTTTTTTACGAGCAGATTCTTCAAGTACCAATTTACGTGATTTTTGACCCTAATGGCGGTTTGTTAGAATATTACCAACTCGAAAACAGGCGCTACGAATTACAACAACCTGACGAAAATGGTCGTCATTGGATTGATTCAATGGGCTTATTCTTAGGAACTTGGCAAGGAACAAAAGAATCCAGAACGGGTTATTGGTTGCGCTGGTGGGATAAAGCAGGTAATTTGTTACCTTGGGCAGTCGAACAAATTGCACAGGAACGTCAACGCGCCGAACAAGAACGTCAACGCGCCGAACAAGAACGTCAGCAAAAAGAACGGCTAATTGCCTATTTACAATCTCAAGGTATCGATCCAAATAATTTGCCAGGTAGCTGAGTTACTTACAGGACTTACGCAAAAAAGTTCTGAAGTAGCGGTAATTCATGAATTACCGCTACGACAAATCAGGTTTTTGAGACAATTTTGTGTAAGTCCTAACTTAGTTTAAGCAAAAATTACGTGCTAAGTGCGATCGCTTTATCTGTCTTTTGCTATTTCTTTATAAAAGTAAGAAAGAACACTTTTCTGCATAAGTACATCTCAGTATGAAACGAATTATGAAAGAGTGCGGTATTATGCAGAAATTCAAGTATATCTAAAAGCTACTCCCAGATAAAAAAGAAATTAAAGAAAAAATAACGTTTTTGATGAATCAAAAAATAGAATTATTCGTCACTTAAACTATCAATTCCTTACTTGTTTTTACTGGAGGATGATTCATGTCATCACAACTGTTACGCTTGATATCTTTAGGCAGTCTTGGCTTATCTTTGTGCCTGGGCAATTCGGCAGCAATGGCGCAATATGATTCTACTGGCGATGGTGGTGGTGGTGTAGTAGTACCAACAGTGCCATCAGGTGGGTCATCAGTTCCAATAGACACATCAACAGGTATACCAACTTCACCCTCATCTGACGGTACAACTCGGTTTAGCTGTCAGACTTACAACGGTCAGTCTACCGTTATGTATCAGCCACAAAGTCAGTCAGGACAATTTTTTCCTTGGGCTGCACCTGCGGCTTTGGGCGGTGGTTGGGACGCACAAAAGCGTTGTGCAGCAATTGCCAGTCGTTTAGAACTTTATCGTCCAGATGGCTTACAAGAACTCCAGACATCTGTAGAAAATAACGAAAATGTTGTCTGCGTCACAACTGAAGCTAACCCAAGCTGTAGAATTGTGCTGACAGTACCGCGTGGTAAAGATCCCGTTGTCATCCGCAATAGCATTTTTCAGAATTTGACTACTGCTGATAACGGACAGCAAACTATAGCCGTTAACACTTATGGCGATCGCAGTAGTGGGGGAAGTGAATTATATAATTTAGGACGCACACTTTTAGGCAGTGGCAATAATCGAGTTAGTTCATATAGAGGTGGCATTAATCTCAAACCTTTCCTCGATCGCAAAGATGGCGGTACTGCAAATAACCTCCGCAATGGAGTGGCAATTGGTCGTCAGTCCCAACCTAACTCTGTTCGCTTGAATCCTCGCAATTTCCGATAGGTAATAAGAAATTGAAATCAGCCTCTGGTTTAGTTATATCAACCAGAGGCTATTTTAGAGCTTTTATTTTGTCACCATATCCCGCCAGGATTAGAATGCACTTGCTGTAGGGCGGACAATCACTTCATTGACATCAACATCATCCGGTTGTGATATGGCATATAATACGGCTCTAGCGATCGCATCAGCAGTCAATGCGGTTTTACGGAATTCTTTCAAAGCACCTTTTGCAGACTCCTCCGTGATATCAGAGCCGAGTTCAGTCTCAACCACACCAGGGGATATTGTTGTGACGCGGATATTTTTTGATTCCTGACGCAATCCTTCGGATATCGCCCAAACAGCATATTTTGTCGCACAGTACACCGCACCAGTAGGCACAACCACATGTGCGCCGATAGACGCGGTATTGATAAATTGTCCGCCGCCTTGTGCTTCCATAATCGGTAGACCAGCAGCTATGCCATTCAAAACGCCGTGGATATTCACGTTAATCATGTTATCCCACTCCTCGACTTTCAACGCATTCATCGGGGATAGAGGCATAATACCTGCATTGTTATAGATAACATCGACGCGGCCAAACTTATCTTTGGCAAAGTGAATGAAGGCTTTCATCTCCTCACGATTGGCGACATCTACAGCTTTGAATTCTGCTGTGCCGCCTTCCTTGCGGATATCCTCAACAATCTTTTCTAGCTTTTCTGTACGCCGTGCGCCCAAAACAACTTTTGCGCCGTTTTTGGCCAGAAGTTTAGCGGTGGCTTCACCGATTCCGCTACTAGCTCCAGTAATGACAATAACTTTGTTTTCTACGTTTGACATGATTATTTTCCTTTCTATTCACCAAACCTTTTTTGGCAAGAGTCAAAGCAGTATTTTTGCCCAGTCCTCTGCCCAATCCCGTTACCAGACAATTTTGATAATTGCCTTATCCTTTGGCATGTATTCATAATATGGATTAAAAACTGATTTTTAAATACACAAAGATCGCAGATTATTGCCTAATTCTCCAAAAACATCTTTCATAAAAGGATCGATATTTTCTATAATCAGCGAATCAGAATGATTAAATCAGTCAAAAAGCCAGCATGACGATTGAAATACTAAAGCACGGTGCAGCCATTAATGAGTGTAAAGAACTGGCGGCATTACTAACCCGTTACACCGACGACAAGGGGAACGGTGTCCATAAAACAGATATAAATCATCTGGAATTTACGCGGGAATCTTCCGCTTCCACGTCAATATGCGGTGTTTATGAACCTATTTTCGCCATAGTTGTTCAGGGCAAAAAAGAAGCATTGCTGGGTGAGGAAACCTATTGTTATGGCGCGACTCAATATCTTGTTGTCTCGGTTCATTTACCGCTAAGTGCATTTGTTGTAGAGGCCACGCCAGACAAGCCTTATTTAGGATTCAAGCTGAATTTAGACCCAGTTCAACTCTGCGATCTTATTGCCCAAATCAGACCAGGCAGAGATAAGAAAGAAAACTCTGTTAGAGGCTTATTTGTCAGCAACGCCAATGCACCATTGCTCGATTGCGCCATCAGACTAACACGGCTTTTAGATACGCCACAGGATATTCATATCCTAGCGCCGATGATTATCCGCGAAATCTATTATCGCCTTTTAATGGGCGAACAGGGCGAAGCTGTCCGCCAAATTGCGACATCTGGCAGCAACATGCAGCGCATCGCTGAGGTAATAAAACTCATCAAGGCTGATTTGACAAAGCCGATGCGGGTTGAGGAGCTAGCTAGGCAGGCAAGTATGTCTCCTTCATCTTTTCATCACCATTTTAAGTCAGTGACATCAATGAGTCCGCTTCAATATCAAAAGCAATTGAGACTATTAGAAGCACGTCGCCTGATGCTTGCCGAAAAATTCGATGCCGCTAATGCAGCCTATCAAGTGGGTTATGAAAGTCAATCACAGTTCAGCCGCGAATATTCCCGGATGTTCGGTGCGCCACCGATGAGGGATATTGAACGTTTACGCACAGCCTAAGCGTTGACACAATTACTTACTTTACAAATCTTCATCAAAATTCTATTCCGATATATCGCGATATATTCCGATATATCGTATAGTAGAGAAAGTTGATTAGAGATTGATTTATGTTTAGACATTTTCGTTCACGGTTTGGAACACCTGCATGGGCAGGAGTTAGCGAAGAGGATTCATTGCTTGTCAAGTCTTGGTTTAGGCATGATAAGCATCATGGTAGAGAGCATGGCAAACACTTTGGTAATGAAATGTTTGGTCGTGGTTGGGGAGATGAACATCGCACTCGTCGGGGTGACATCAAGTTCATCCTGCTGGAATTGTTATCCGAGCATCCTAGTCATGGTTACGACCTGATTAAAGAAATGGAAACTCGTTATGGTGGTTTCCGTCGCCTCAGTCCTGGCTCTGTATATCCAACACTCCAATTGCTGGAGGAAGGGGGTTATCTCAAGAGCGCACAAGAAGGTGGCAAGCGGATTTACACGATCACCGATGAGGGTAGACAATTATTAGCAGAACGTTCCCAACAAGAAACTTCAGACTCTCCTTGGGATACGGTCAAAAGTTTTGTGAAAGGTAAGCCCCAAGAGTTTATGGAGTTGCGGAATGCTGCAACAGAGTTAGCTGCTGTTGTGGTGCAGGTTGCTCGTAGTGGCAATGTGGAGCGAATAAATCGGGTGCGTGAGCTTTTAGAGCAAGTTAAACGGGAAATTCACGCGATTCTGGCGGAAAAATAAGTAGAGATGCAAAAATTCGCGTCTCTACATTCTCAGATGTTGCGTTTATAGGTTAGAAGCGATCGCACTTAAATCTTCTTCAATGAATGAGTTAAGCAATGTCCACAACTGCAAATCAGTAAAATCTGGAATTGCCATAAATGCGCCGACTGACTGTAAAACTTGCGGATCGTGGGTGGAAGCGATGCCAATAGTGCGGATATCTGCGCCCACAGCAGCCCGAATTCCAGAGGGAGAGTCTTCTAATGCGATCGCTTCCTCTGCTGAAATCTCGAACTTATTCAGGGCGGCTAGGTAGGGTGCAGGGTCAGGTTTACCTGCAATACAATCATCTGCTAAAACAACTGTATGGAAAGCTTCTTTTATTCCCAATACCTGTAGCATAAATTCTGCATTTAATCTAGGTGCATTAGTTACTAATGCCCTTTTTAACTTATGTGTTTCTGTCCATGCTAGTAGTTCAGAAAATCCATTCAATGGTTTAAGATTCGAGGCGAGTTTACGGAAAAGCGCCTCTTTTTCGTCTGCAAATTTCTGCCCTTCTACGGTTGATAATTGTGGCAGAATATCCTTAACAATTTCTGGATTTAAGCGTCCACTAATTCGGGATTTATAAAATGTTTCGTCAATTTCTACGCTGTAATTTAACAGCATTTCCTGCCAAGCCCGGTAGTGTATGGGGTCAGTATTGACAATAGTGCCGTCTAGGTCAAAGAGAATTGCAGCCAGCATGATTTTTAGGTAAAATGTAAATAATTGTAAACTTAATCTACATAGTTTACATCGTTTTTTGTCCTTAGCGATCGCTCTACGTCAATACAGGGGAATACTTACACTGTGACGGAAGTTTACCTAGCTTTAAGATCGGGGACTTAAGCCCTTGTGAATTATTGATAACCTTCTATGTAAGCAAATGCTAACCGCTACAAACTTTTTTCGCGTTGATGATTTACTGGTGCAGATTTACAACTCTGAAGTCGAAATGGCCCAGGATGTTGCCAAAATCGCCCAAAAGCATTTACAGCAGGTTCTCAAACAACAGGATACAGCTGCTGTATTGTTGGCAACAGGTAACTCCCAACTCAAATTTCTTGATGCTTTGATTGCATTGGGTGGTGTAGATTGGTCGCGGATTATTCTGTTCCATCTAGATGAATATTTGGGAATTAGTGCTGACCATTCTGCGAGTTTCCGGCGCTATATGCGAGAACGTGTAGAGAAGCGGGTTGCTCCTAAAGAGTTTCACTATATAGAAGGTGATACACTGCAACCATTAAACGAGTGCGATCGCTACACAAAACTATTGCAAGCACAACCAATAGACTTATGCTGTCTTGGTATCGGCGAAAATGGACATTTGGCTTTTAACGATCCATCTGTAGCAAATTTCCAAGATCCATACAGTGTCAAGCTGGTGAAACTAGATACAGTGAACCGTCAGCAACAAGTAAGTACAGGTCAGTTTCCAAATCTAGAAACTGTTCCACAGTATGCTTTTACTGTGACTATCTCAGCGATTTGTTCAGCTAAAAAAATTATCTGTCTGGCTCCAGAAAAACGTAAAGCGAATGTGGTAAAACAAATGTTGCAAGGAGCTATAAGTACAGACTGTCCGGCTTCTGTTCTCCGTCAACAATCCCAAGCAACGTTATTTTTGGATGTCAATTCTGCTAGTTTGCTGTGAAAAGAAAGTGGTAAGTAAGGCAGGTGAGAAGTCGTCAAATATCATAGGAATGTTGTTATACTTCTTGACTAAGTGGGCGTAAATAATTAAAAGTTTGTAGTAAGGGCTTCAGCCCTTAGAATAGGGCTAAAGCCCTTACTACGAGCCAAGGTATCGAATACTGCCATCAACAGAAAGTGCATTCCCCTCCCAGCACCAATCCTAAAAAACCCCAAGACCTTTTCTTAGTATGCGGACTCCAAAGTTTAGGGCAACATTGCATTGCAGTCCTAAAGGAGTACGATGTTAGAGTTAACGCCATTGACGATGTACAACTCGAACATTGGGAAGTCCCAGAAGTCCCAAGCTTACTAGAAAAGTTGATCGTAGGAGACTGCCGCCAGCCAAGTATTTTAGAGCAGGCGGGTATAGGGGAATGTCGTTCAATACTTTTAGTCACAAGAAATGAGCGGATAAATATAGAAGCTGCCTTTGCAGCACGGCGACTTAATCCGCACGTTCGGCTGATTGTACGTTCTGACAAACAAAATTTCAACAAACTTTTGTCCGAAAATCTAGGCAATTTTGTTGCCTTTGAGCCTACCCATCTCTCTGCTCATGCTTTTGCTTTAGCTTCTCTCGGATCTGAAGCTATCGGGTATTTTACCTTAGAAGGGCAACTATTGCAAGTAATCAAGCACCAAGTACAAGCCAAAGATAGCTGGTGCAATGGCAAGCCAGTACATAGACTCAATCTTACAACTCGCCGCATCTTGAGTCACACAACAGTTTCATCCGATCCACTCAAAGAATTGTTTGAATGGAACCCAGAAGCAGAAGTGCAAGTAGGAGACACACTCGTTTACATTGATGTTGCATACGAATTAGCTTTATCTGAGCAACATACAAATAAATCTTACCGCCAAAATTGGCAGTGGCAAGAGTTTGTCGAAGGCATCACAGCGAAGAATCTTAAGCAGAAAATAGTACAACTTTGGCAATCTTACTACCAAAGCCAAAATCAAATTCGGCGAATTGCAACAATTTATGGGATTACTGTACTCATCCTGTGGTTCGTTGGAATAATTCTTTACCGCTTGTATTATCCTGAAATCACCCTGCAAGAAGCTTTCTATGCAACAGCAGTGTTGCTCTTGGGAGGATACGGAGATTTATTTGGCGGTGTTGAATTTAGATCGCAATCTGAACCTTCAGATCGTATCCCTTGGTGGTTGCGGTTCTTTAGCCTGGGACTCACGTTAACAGGTCAAGCTTTCGTGGGAGTATTATATGCACTGGTGACTGATGCTCTTGTCACTTCCAGATTCCAGTTTTTCAATTCTCGTCCTCCCATACCACAACGCAACCATGTAGTGATTATTGGCTTAAATCGTTTGGGACAGAAAGTTGTTGCTCTTTTGCAAGAACTTAATCAGCCGTTAGTGGGAATTCATACTACCACTCTCGACCAAGATACTTTACCAGATATGCCCCTGATTATTGGCAATACTACCGAAGCACTGACTAATGTGAATCTCTCCCGTGCTAAAAGCATCATTTTAGTGGGGGACGATAATATGGAAAATCTGGAAATTGGTTTGATGGTTCATGCAATAAACCCCGCCACAAGCTTGATTATCCGCTCTCAAGATCGTCATTTTAGTGATAATATCGCCCCTCTGTTTCCCTATGCTCAAGTTTTGTGTGGCGCGGCTTTGTCGGCAGAAGTCTTTGCTTGTGCTGCCTTTGGGGAAAATGTTTTGAGCTTGTTTCACTTGAGCGAGCAAATAGTCATGGTGACGGAATACAAGATTGAAGAAAGTGATACCCTCAATGGGTTACTTCTATCTGAAATCGCATCTGGCTACAGTGTTGTGCCGATTCTCTACCAAAAATATCGGCGAGATAATTATTCCTTGATGCCTTGGTATGATGTTAAGCTTTATGCTGGCGATCGCTTGATTGTTTTAGCCACAAGCACTAGTTTGCAGCGAATTGAATGGGGTGAAATGCTGCCTCGCCAATGGAGCGTGCAGATTGAAAAAGCTCTGACTACAAATGCTGTTATGTATGGCGCTGAAGAAATCGTCTTGATTACGGGATGTAGTTTAGCTACTGCTAGGCAATGGATGAATAATTTGCCTGGAGTATTGCCAATACCACTTTATAAACATCAAGCTCAACGTCTTGTGCGGGCGCTAACAAAAATCCAAGTTTTGGCAAATGTAATCTTCATTGGGTAAGACAGTTGCTCCACTTGAGCAAACTGGGATGTAATTATAGGGGCCAATATCAATATATTGTGCCCCTACTAGTCTAATCTGAAGTTGACAGTGTGGTGAATACTATCTAGAACGAGTACCTGTTACTTCATTGGGATCGTTATAAGCTCGGACTTTATCGCGATTACGAGCCAGACCGCCTAAACCGAGTAGACCAAATAAACCCAGCCAACCCCAATCGAAACCGCGATCGCTAGTTCTTTCGGAAGCTGTGACACCTGTATTCCTATTAGTACCTGTGGAATCAGTACCTGTGGTTCCAGTACTTGTAGTGCCAGTACCTGTGGAATCAGTACCTGTGGTTCCAGTACCTGTAGTTCCAGTACCTGTAGTTCCAGTACCTGTACTTCCACTGCCTGTGGAATCAGTGCCTGTAGTTCCAGTACCTGTACTTCCACTGCCTGTGGTTCCAGTACCTGTACTTCCACTGCCTGTGGTTCCAGTACCTGTACTTCCACTGCCTGTGGAATCAGTGCCTGTAGTTCCAGTACCTGTAGTTCCACTGCCATTTATACCAGTACCTGTGGTTCCAGTACCTGTAGTTCCACTGCCATTTATACCAGTGCCTGTGGAATCAGTACCTGTACTTCCAGTACCTGTAGTTCCACTGCCTGTAGTTCCAGTGCCTGTGGTTCCAGTGCCTGTGGTTCCAGTGCCTGTGGTTCCAGTGCCTGTAGTTCCAGTGCCTGTGGTTCCAGTACCTGTACTTCCACTGCCTGAGCTTCCAGTACCTGTACTTCCACTGCCTGAGCTTCCAGTACCTGAGCTACTACCACCACTAGAACCTCCGCTACCGGAGCCTCCACTTTGGGCAAAAACAGAAGAAGGTAAGGATACAGAGGCGAAACTGATGGCAAAGACAGTAGCCAAAACAGTTTTAGATAAATCAAAAGGCTTTATAGTCATGGTTCCTTTTATGTTTTAGATTTCTGTGGTTGATTGATGTTCAAAACTGATATTTTCTACTCAATCCAGTGCTAGGTTAGGTAAATTTGGATAAATAGTATAGATTGAGGATTCTTTCACCTATTTTGTGTTGGAAGTGTTGGAGAAAAACTAAACGCATTTGATGCTTCCATAACACATGAATATTTGTCATACCCAAACTAATTCATAATTAGTAATTACTTATTTATGATTAAGAACCTACGACTAGAGCCGCTTGCCCAAAAAAAGCAAGGTTTAAAATAAAACTATATTCACTTGCATCATAGATTTTAATTACTTATTGTGAATTATTCTGTCATCCTTAAATTTAAGATAACATCTAGTTTTTTATTTAACTTCTACCATAAGAGTAAAACAAATTCTATCCCAGGAATTATTTTTGCATTCAAATGAGTGACTCTGGAAAACAAAGAGAAACGCTTATTTTACCTATCAATATTTCTGTGCCGAGATTTCAGCAACATTCTAGATTATTCTCTGGCGAAAGTGATAGAAGAATATCTCAGTTCGGTGAATCACCACTATTTAGCTAAAATTTGAGGAGTGTCGTGACTTTTGATACCATTCCTAAATTATGATGGAATTTTTAAATAATTTTTTCTCTACTAGCCAGTTTATTCCTCACGGACATTGCTATCTCTGGAAACCAGGATTGGTGTGGTTGCATCTGGTTTCAGATGTGTTAACTGGATTTGCTTATTATTCAATTCCAGTGATGCTAGTTTATTTTGTCCGTAAACGGCGAGATGTGCCTTTCGACTGGATGTTTCTGATGTTTGGCGCATTCATAGTTGCTTGTGGCACAACGCATTTGATGGATGTTTGGACGCTTTGGTATCCTACCTATTGGCTATCAGGGTTACTCAAAGCTATCACCGCTTTTGTCTCCGTGTTGACAGCTATAGAACTTGTGCCATTAATACCCCAAGCACTAGCTCTACCAAGTCCTGCCCAGTTAGAGGCTGCAAACTACCAACTAGCAAAGGAAATTGCTGAACGCATACGAACTGAAGAGGTGTTGAGAGAAAGCGAACAACGCTGGCAATTAGCTTTGCGCGGCAATAATGATGGAATTTGGGACTGGAATGTTAAAACCAATGAAATTTTCTTCTCGGCTCGGTGGAAGGAAATGCTCGGTTACGAAGACTACGAAATTTCTAACCATTTAAATGAAAGGATAACACGAGTGCATCCAGACGATCTCAACTGGGTGACACAAGCAGTTCAAGATCACTTTGCTCAGAAAACACCGTTTTACATTACTGAGCATCGAGTTTTATGTAAAGACGGTACTTACAAATGGATTTTGGATCGAGGTCAAGCACTGTGGGATGAAGATGGTAAGGTAGTGCGGATAGTAGGTTCACATACTGATATTACTGAGCGCAAGCAAGCAGAGGAGGCAGTAAGCAATCTACTTAATCAGCTAGAAAACATGGTTGAGGAACGAACAGCAGAGTTAACAAGAATTAATAAATCACTACAGGCAGAAATTACTGAGCGCCAACGAATAGGAGAAGCATTGCGGGAAAGCCAACAACGATTCCGTGCTACATTCCATCAAGCTGCTGTTGGCATCGCCCATGTAGCAATAGATGGAAGGTGGTTGTTAGTTAATCAGAGGCTTTGCGATATTCTCGGTTACACACCTGAAGAACTACAGTTCCTAACTTTGCAAGATATTACTCACCCAGATGATATTAACGCCGATCTGAAATATTTTGCTCGAATTATAGCAGATAATATTCAAACTTACTCAATCGAAAAGCGCTATTTCCACAAAGATAACTCCATCGTTTGGGTTAATCTCACCGTGTCTTTAGTGCGCGAACCTAGCGGGGAGCCAATATATTTTATTTCTGTCGTCGAAGATATTAGCGAACGGCAAGCCGCGCTGCGCGATCGCAAGCAATGGGAAGAGCAAATCCAAGCATCGCTCTTAGAAAAAGAGGTGTTATTAAAAGAAATTTACCATCGGGTCAAAAATAATTTACAGGTTATTTCCAGTCTGCTAAGTTTGCAATCTGCTTATATCAAAGACGAATACGATTTAGTAATATTCAAACAAAGCCAGCAACGGATTGCATCAATGGCTCTAGTACACGAAAAATTGTATCAGTCTCAAGACTTAGCAAGGATTAATTTTGGTGAATACATTCGAGATTTGGTAACAGATTTATTTACTGCTTATGAAGTCAATGAAGATGCGATCGCTCTGAATATAAATATTGACGATGGCGTGTTTCTCGGCTTAGATACAGCAATTCCTTGTAGCTTAATTATCCATGAGCTTGTATCCAATTCTTTGAAATATGCATTTCCATCAGGTAGAGATGGTACGATATATATCGAAATTCACCAAAATCAAGAGCGTCATGTTACACTTGTAGTCGGTGATGACGGAATTGGTTTACCACCAAATTTTAGTTTCAAAAATATAGCTTCTTTAGGTTGGCAGTTAGTAGATGCTTTAATCAATCAAATTTCAGGAAATATCAATATCCAAGGTGCTAGCGGAGTAGAGTGTCAGGTGACATTTACATTAATATAAAAAACTAAAACATGACAACCGCAAAAATCTTAGTTGTAGAAGATGAAGCTATTGTTGCCAAAGATTTACAATATCGACTTATAAAATTTGGTTATACAGTTCCTGTTATTGCTTCTTCAGGAGAAGAAGCAATTAATAAAGCAGTAGAAACATCTCCAGATTTAGTGCTAATGGATATTAAGCTCAAAGGTTCAATGGACGGGATAGAAGCTGCCCAAGAAATCCATAAATATTTAGATATTCCAGTAATTTATTTGACTGCTTATGCGGATGATAAAACATTAGAAAGAGCTAAAATAACTGAACCATTTGGCTATATACTCAAACCTTTTAAAGAAAAAGAACTACGAATAAATATTGAAATAACTCTAACTAAACATGGTTTAGAAAGGCAATTAAAAATAAATCAGAAATGGCTGGATGCACTTTTAAGAAGTATAGGCGATGCTGTAATTGCTAGCGATATGCAAGAATTGGTAACTTTTATGAATCCGGTTGCTGAAAATCTGACTGGATGGAAACAGGAAGAAGCTTATGGCAAAAATTCATCAGAAGTATTCAATATTGCCAATGCAGAAACTCATAACTCTATTGAAAGTCCAATCGTAAAAGTCCTTCAAGATGGTATTATCGTTAGTCTCCCAGCAGAAACTATTCTGATTACTAGAGAAGGTGGAGAAATACCAATTGATGACAGTGCTGCACCAATTAAAGACGATAAAGATAATATTACGGGTGCTGTGTTAGTTTTTCGAGATATTACTGAGCGCAAACGAGCGATTGAGGCGCGTCAAAGGCAAATTGAGCAAGAGCAACTTGTGGCGAAATGGGAGGGGATAAATCAACTTAAAAATGACTTTTTGAATTTAGTTTCCCACGAACTGCGATCGCCTCTGAGTAATATGAAGGTAATGATTCAAATTATACAATTATCTACTAGTACTGAGGAAACTCAACGCTATCTACAGCTGATGGAAGGCGAGTGCGATCGCGAGTTAGGATTAATTAACGATCTACTAGACTTACAACGGCTAGAAAGTTCATCATATCCAGTTATTACAACTCATGCGTTGCTCTTACAACAGTGGTTAACTTGGATGATTGAGCCATTTAAAATCCGCGTTCAACAACAGCAGCAAAATCTACAGTTAAATCTCCCTTCAAATCTCCCGCCGTTGTTATCAGATGGCATAAGCTTAGAACGAATCTTAGTAGAATTGCTTAATAATGCCTGTAAATACACACCTGCGGGTGGTGAAATTATCCTAAGTGTCAGCTACAACTCCTTGGAAACGCCTGCAAAAACTATTATTACTACCAGTAATTCAGCAGAAATTCCCGCAACAGAGTTACCACGAATTTTTGATAAGTTTTATCGCATCCCCAATGCAGACATCTGGAATCAAGGTGGTTCTGGATTAGGTTTACCTATAGTACAGAAATTAGTCGAACAACTGCAAGGAAACATTCAAGTAGAAAGCGGTAACGGCTGGACAACATTCACCCTTACATTAACTGATTTATTATAGGCTTTTAGCTTCTATTAAAAATTTTATAAGATTTATCCGACACATCAATTATTAGAGGCGAACATCCATACACCTCTAATAATTGACATAGCAAATATTTCTAGAAATGTTATGAGATAATAAAAGCAATTTATTAGATTCAGAAAAATGTCATTAAATTTATCTTTCACACCTCAAGGTTTTAGTGCATTTATTACAAATTTAGGAATCCGCGATGCAACTGATGATTTTGTATTTATTAAATCATCAGTTCCTTGTATTGCGGATGGAGTCTTCACTCAAAGTCTTTTCGTCGGGCCAAGTGTTACTATTAGCCGCGAGAACTTAAAAGATTCACAAATAGAAGGAATTGTCGTTATATCTAAGAATGCAAATGTTGCTAATGGTGCTGTTGGCATCGCTGATGCCCAAGAGGTTCTACAATTAGTTGCAACTGAAACTGGAATTGCTGCACATAATATTGCGATCGCTTCTACAGGCGTGATTGGCAGACGTTACCCGATTGAAAAAATCCGAGCAGGTTTATTAGGATTGGGAAAAAAATTGACTCCTGCTGATTTTAATGCCGCAGCCCGTGGTATTATGACCACCGATACAGTACCGAAAATAGCTACACGGCAAATAGGTAATGCCAAGCTGGTAGGAATTGCCAAAGGTGTCGGGATGATTGAGCCTAATATGGCTACACTTCTAACTTTCTTTTTTACCGATGCTGCGATTTCTGCAAATAGCCTTCGTTCTATTTTTCGATCTACTATAGATAAAACCTTTAACTGCCTGAGTGTGGACACTGATACTTCTACAAGTGACTCCGCCATGATTTTAGCTAATGGAATAGCTGGTGAAGTTTCAGAAGCGGATTTTGCCAGTGCATTGCAAGAAGTTGCACAAGAATTGGTGCTGAAAATTGCCAGAGATGCAGAAGGTGCAACCAAAATTATTCAGGTAACTGTAGATTCAGCAATTAACTATGCACAAGCTAAAAAAGTAGCTAAAGCAATTGTCAATTCCCCATTAGTAAAAACCGCCGTTTATGGAGCAGATCCAAATTGGGGAAGAGTTGCTATGGCTATAGGCAAATGTGAAAATGAGCAAGAGATAAATCCAGAGCGAGTTGTTATCAGTTTTGATAACGTTAAAGTTTATCCTAATAGCTTAACTAATGAAAATCTGGAACAGTTACGGCAAATTATGTCTAAAGATAAAGTAGATATTCATGTTAGCCTCAATATTGGCGAGGTTTCTGCAACTGTATGGGGTTGCGATCTTTCGGAGGGTTATATAGAAATTAATGGCAAATACTCAACTTGATTAACAAGAAGAGATGCAAAAATCTGCGTTTCTATATCAGTTGATCCTACGCTTCATCAGAACACACTCGATTATGTTTTTTGACTTGTGTGTACAGGTTAGCCCTTCCAGAAATGAGAGAAACTTTGGTATTAGTCAAAAGTGTAGTTATGTGCTTTATTTTACAAAAAATTCCACAGTGATGATACTAGTCCTCATCTAGAGATGGATAAGTAGCGCAAGTATATCAAGAGCTAATTGCTTTGTCAAAAAAGTTGACGCGGGTAGCAATATTGTAATATAGTATATTACATAAATGATGGGTTAGATTAAAAAGACTTCCTAGCCAGTACAGCACGGTGGAAATAAAATTAACACTTGTACGTAAATAGTTGATATTACGAGAAAAATTTTGACAATTTCATCCTTAATAGCAAATAAGTTTATTAACGCTGCATAACTAAACAAATATGGATTTTGACTATTTTAGAAGCAATGAAGGCACTCCTGCAAATAATACCAATACCCGACAAAGCTTGCTTGCTAGTGGTTGGCGACCGTTTAACCGAGAATTAGACTGGGGGTTTTTGTGGCAACTTTTGTCTAGTGACTCCCGCGAATTAACTCAAAAAAGTTTGAATTTAGCGAGTAATGTTGCTGATATTTTGGGACGAAATAATTATGCTTGGTGGGCTAATTTATTAAATATTGTATCTGAGAATACCCGCTACGAAGTGGAAAAGTTTTGGAATTACATTACGCCAGATCCTCTATCACCAGATCATCGCTACAAAGATGTTTTGAGTACAGAAACGCCCATTGTCCAATTTGTTAGTCGTACTAGCATTCCCATTGATTACGTTCTGAACCGACTGCAAGAAATTACTGTATTACGAGTTTTGGGTGTGTTGGGTAATCCTGACATTATTACTCAGTATTATTCAGAAAGAGATTTTTATTTTCCTATAGATAGATTTATTAGCTGGGAGCGCTTAGACGTTATTAATACTGTTTATGCTTACTGGGCGAAGGATGACGTTTGGTTGCAAATCGATCCCTACGATCGCGGGCGACGACAATATAGCTTAATGGCGAGAAATCTCGCACCACTAATTAACAAAGCGACTTATGACTTAGCAGTAATGCTGAGTGGATATCAAAGTCGTGTAGGTAAAGTTCACAGCCAATTTAACATCCGCACATTTCCGACAGATATCCAAAACTTTACTGATTCTGTACAGCAAGCGATTCTGAATCAAAACCAGTTAGCGGTTGTTGTACATGGTCAACCAGGTACTGGTAAAACAGTCTGGACACAAGCAGTAGCAAAAGAAATTCTTGTACCTTTAGGGTATGTAATTTTTATTTTAGATCATGATGCGATCGCTAATTTTGTTCCTCCAACTTACATAGAGCGTATTTGTATCGTTATTAACGAAGCTGATAATCTGGCGCAAAATCGCGCTTCTGAGGTAGCGCAATACAACAATAAAACCGAACATATTCTCAGTTTGCTGGATGGCACTTTGTATCAAAGTGTCATTGATGAGTCTGGTATTCAGATGCAACAAAGGTTAGTTATCTTGATGACTTGTAATACTACTGAAAGATTAGACCCAGCTATGTTACGTAAGGGCCGGGTGGATTTAATATATGAGTTTACGCAACTATTTATTTGAATTGGGTAATACTATTTAATACAAACCTTGATACATATAGGTTTCTCCTAGCCAGGGCGAATATGCGTCAACGCGGCTACACAAACTGAACAAAAATTGAGGTTTTCAAACTCACGGAGGTGGGTTTTGTCTGTATAGACGCAGTTTATAACCGCCCTTTTAAATTTCAGTACTTTCACCAGAGTTTCACCTGTTTTTGCGATCCAAGCTGATGCTGCTTGCGCCAAGCCTGGGGAGGTAAACCGTGATGTTGGCGAAACTGGCGAGAGAAATGAGATACATCTTGATAGCCTAATGCTTTCGCTATCTTCTCGACTGTCTGATTATCATTTTGGAGTAAAAAACGAGCGCCCGCCATGCGGCGTTTGACAATCCAGCAGTTTACAGTCTCTCCCGTCTGTCTTGCAACTCGGTTAGTTAAGTAAGCAGGTGAGTAACCAACAGCAACAGCCACATCACACAAAGTAATTCCTTGATGATAATGCGCTTCGATAAAGTCGAAAACTTCTTTTAATTGGGGAATGGAGGGAAAGATTGATTGAGAAGGGATCGTGGTTTCT
This sequence comes from Nostoc sp. 'Peltigera membranacea cyanobiont' 213, assembly GCF_002245975.1. NCBI lineage: Bacteria > Bacillati > Cyanobacteriota > Cyanophyceae > Nostocales > Nostocaceae > Nostoc > Nostoc sp. 'Peltigera membranacea cyanobiont' 213. Next base: position 27,493 of record NZ_NOLI01000040.1, read on the forward strand.
CGATCGGTGGTTTCTACAGGTGCGATCGCAGCTGAGGTATTATCTGCAAATACTGATTTTAGAGCTTTCTCAGATTTCATCGTACACCAGTTTTGCAGAGTAGCTTGTTTTTGTAGCCGGATAGCGATCGCTCTGAGCAATTCGTCTAGTGTAGAGGGTTTGGTAAGATAATCATCTGCTCCCAATTCCATAGCTTTGCGAACATCTGCTTTGTTACTACTCCCAGTCAGAAAAATAAAGGGAATAATTGCTGTCAAAGGATCTTGGCGTAGCGTACTTAAAACGCTATAACCATCCATATCGGGCATCGTAATATCGCAAATCACTAAGTCGGGTATACACTCTTGTACTTGTTGGATGCCAGCAAGACCGTTGTTTGCACTGATTGTATCAAAACCTTTAGCCTTAAGACCTTTTAAATAAAGATCGCGGGTAACATTATCATCTTCAATGACGAGAATTTTATTTGACGATTCGTAGATCATTTTTATTCCCATAACTTTTTGCAGAAGCTGGTTTCTATTAGACTGTGGCCGAAGTTTGCCTATCTTTAGAGGATGTTTTAAAAGTGTTTGGCTGTGATTTTAGGCTTCCCGCTCACCCCTAGCCCCCTTTTTAAGGGGAATTTAGGAGAATCTAAAAGTATTTGATACATCACTAGCAGATTTTAAAATATCCTCTTAATCTGGCTTAGTTGGATTTATACTGCGCTGCATTCATTTTTTTTGCGAGTATGTAAATAGGCATAAGCTCAATTGATTTGTTCCGAGAGTTGTGATTGTTAAGTTGTTAATTAAGAACTAATCTTGATTTGAACATTCATAACTCGGAACTAGGAAATTATGATTTGTTTAATGGCAGAATCACAGAGAACATAGTGCCCACACCAATTTGACTTTCTACAACAACTTGACCATGATGTAAGTCTACAAGGGTTTTAAGAATTGATAGTCCTAATCCAGTGCCAGGTATACGATCGATATTACTACCACGGTAGAATGGCTCAAATATTCGTTGTTGATCTAGTGCTGAAATACCGATCCCCCTATCTTTAACCTGGAAAATTACTTGCTCTTTTTCACAAGAGAGTTGTAATTCAACTGTCATCCCTGAGAGGGAATATTTGATTGCATTATCGAGCAGATTCTTTAAAATTTGCTCTAAAAGTTTTTTGTCTATGCAGGCTTTTAGAGAACTTTGTTGACTAACAAACTTAATTGGAATTTGCCTAATGCTCATCTCCATTTGTGCTACTAAATCATTACAAAACTCAACTAATTCAAGGGGTCTAGGTTCATAGTTTATTTTTGCTGCTTCTGCCTTAGAGAAAAATAAAATATCATCTAACATCTGACCGAGTTGTTCGGTAGCTTTTTGAATATGATCTAGTAATGGTTGAATTTTCTTCTGTGTACGTTTGTCTACTTCTTCCTTTAGTAAACTATTAGAAAATGAAACAATATTCAACGGTGTACGGAATTGATGGCAAACCATAGAAAGAAAACGCGCTCTAAGTTCGCTAAGTTGTTTTGCTTGTTCTAAAGCTTGATTAAGACCTAATTCTGCATATTTGTAATCGGTAATATCAATGCCCGCAATCATTTCTACTGGTTTACCTCCAAAATCTAGCACTCCATCCAACATTACAACCGCACAAGCTAGCCAGCGCTCCGTACCGTTTTTTGTCAGAATATTCATTTCCTGATATTCAAAGTTAGTTGCTTCATTTTGCTTACGTACCTGCCTGCTTCTTTTGCTCTTAATCAGTCGGCGAAGATCAAAACCTGTTAATAGTTCCTCTTTTGTGTAGCCAGTGAGTTGCTCTACTGCTGGATTTATGTAGCAAAGCCGCGTCCCTTGAATCAGAAAAGTGCTGGTATCTGTCGTTTCTGCCAAAGTCCGAAATCTAACTGCGTTTAGCCGCAATGCTTCTTCAGTCTGTTTCGATTCAGTAATGTCCCAAATACTCCAGACTCTACCAATAATTTTGCCCTCCAACAAATGAGGCTTAGAGTAGTGTGCAAAAACTCTCCCATCTTTCAATTCCAGAATGTCGTAGCTCTCGAAATCGGATTGGCTAGATACTTCCCAAATTAGCCGACTAAAGGCTTGTGGATCTTTAAGTTGGTTCTCAAAAAAGGCTTTGCATCGAGGACATTTTTTAGATAATATTAGGGACTGTGGGATCTGCCACATATCTAAAAATTTCTGATTCAAGCTCAGAATATCTCCCTCAAAGTTAACTGCAACAATACCAATGGCAGTAGATTCAAGAGTAGAACGAAGTAAAGAAAGAGATGTTTTTAATTCTACTTCTTTGGCCTTAAGTTGAGAAAATTCCTGTTGTAAATTGTCTTTGGCATCCCTTAATCCATCATTCCACTTTTGTACGCTCAGTTCTACTATTTCACCAGTTTTCTCACGAGCAAAGGCACAGCCAAATTCCATATCTTGGTGTTTTACATAACTCATAGATATTTCTACCAAAAATATCCGACCTTGTTTTGTGCGATAACGAGATTTAAAGGTAAGGGAACCCTGGGAGCTAATGTCTGACCAATTGTGTAGAGAAAAGTCTACATCTATATCATGCAGCTTCATAGAAAGTAATTCCTCACGGGAATACTCAGTCATCAGGCAAGTGGCATCGTTGACGTAAAGAAACTGGGCGTTTGCTCCTAAACAGAAGGCAGCATCTACAGCTTGATTTATTAGAAAGTGAGCAAACTTCATCTCTATTTTTGGTTCTAGTGCCCATTGATTATTTGCTCTAGCTAGTGTATATTCGCCAGAATTCATATTCATACTTTGTCCTGGTAATCAATCAGCACCATAGCCATTAATGAGTTAATAGTCATAACTTACTAAAATCTTTGATGCACTATTTGGTTATTAAAAAATAAAATTAGTTAGTATATTAAAAAATATTACTAATTATCTTAACAAAACTTATCATACCAATAAAACTGAATAAATTGACCAAACTTTCTTAAGAAAAGTAAAAATCTATAGTTATTTGTTGACTTAATTAGCTTTTTATGGGTTCAGAAAATTTAGACAAATCAAATCCAGATTAGTCAAGAAACCTTATTAGATAAAAGTTCAAAACTCTTAATCTATAAGTAGAAAAGATATTTTAAATTGAAACTAGTGCTGCACCAGAACTAGCGAATGGTTCACCAACCTAAAATTGCTGGGTTTCGACTGGGGAAAAGTTGAAGGATAAAAATCTTTATCCTTTAACTTTTCCCTCGCCAAAGACTTTGGCGAACTACTAGTACTTTGTCAAGCTAATTTTGAGGGTTTGTACTACGGACTTTAGTGCTTAGAAAATAAGGACTAAAGTCCTTACTACGAACTTGCTTATCCATCCATTTAAACTTGACAGACTATTAGCATACCGTGGCGGAAGTTTGGTTAATTGAGATGGCAGCTGGATTTACGCTCTGCTGTATTAGTATATAATTGTTTTATTTTCAACATAAGCGTGATGTAAAATACTGAGACTGGCTTAGATAAACAAATTTTACTCATCAACTCATTTTCTTAATTTATCTTAACTTATCTCTCAGCTATCTAACTATAGAAGAATATGCTTAGTCATCTGTCGTAAGAAGTACATTTATACTAAAATAAATACGTATAACATTGTGTTTGTTTTCTCATAAAGAAACATTGTATTCTTATACTAAGTATGTTCTCCTTGGATTACGTCACATAAAATACAGGTTTAAAAAAATTACGGGCTCAATGCTTAGTCATCTCTTAAAGGAAATATAAAAAGTTAAAAAACGATGTCTTTCTCGTTACAAATAATTGACTCCAAGAGTTTTTGGTGGCAATATGAAGACCGCAGAACGGTTGTAGTTCGGCTCATGCTTGAATTTAGATAAAAAAGTTGTCTAAGTCTTAAAGCAAAAGAATTGACAACCATATCAAAAGATTTTCTATTGCGAATTTAGTAATGTGCCGTTTCTGCGATCGCAGCGTCTCAGTTTTTCAGAATTACTAAGTTGAAAATGTCGCAATCGCGACAACAGCGAAAGAATTGACACTTTTATCAAAAAATTTATCATTGCAGATATGCTTTCATTAGAGTATTCATCAGAAGTTAAGAATCTCTGCAAGTGGTTCAATCAGTAAGTTGGTACTATTAAAGACAACTATGTAAAGCTTTGTAAATATTCTGAGATGTGCTTGAGTTAAGCTTAATTGCTTGTTTACATAGCTTTACATGGTTTAGTTTTTCGCGCAAATCTACTTAAGTACTGTAGAAGCGAAAAATTTGACACCTCCATCAAAAGATTTTTGATTGCACATCAGTCATCATCCCCTCTATTGTGGTTTCTAGAAGCACAGCCTTACTTGCTGTATGCTTTGCAAAAATTTTTTGGTAGTGCTATCACAACCATCAATCAGCAGCAATCAACCGTTTCTACCATCGTTAAAACTCGGTCATAGCTCTCATAAACAACAGAGTTGTTCGGATTAAATATTGCTAGTGCTGTGATTGTAAACTAAAAAGCATTTGTGTAACTTTATGTAATTGCGTGAAACCAATGAGTCAAAACTATACTGGTTCAAACTCTCATCTCATCACCACTGAGCCATACAAAGAATTTCCAGCAAATAGATATGTAGAATCTTCTCGTCAGCTTGATGAATCGGAGAATAACGAGGAAATTCAGCCTTTTTTAAATGACGAAACACCCCCAACGCTCTCAGTTGCCGATGCGATCGCTCAGATGTTAGAAAATTTGGGAGTAAGCTACGCTTTTGGTGTCGCCGGTGGTGCAATGGCCAGCCTTTGGGGGGCGCTATCCAATAGCAGTATAGATGTGTTGAACTTCCGCCATGAAGCAGGAGCAGCATTTGCAGCCACCGAAGCATACTTTGCCAATAATCGCCCCACTGTAGTTTTTACCACAGCCGGGCCGGGGATCACCAACGCACTGACCGGGTTATTTGCGGCTCGTGGTGAAGGTGCAAAGGTAATTTTGTTATCGGCTTGCACCTCAGCACCGCAGCGGGGACGCTGGGCAATTCAAGAAACCAGCACTTATACATTACCTAGTGGAGGAATTTTTACATCAGGAGCGCTATTCAACTATGCAATAACTATTGAATCTGCATCTCAACTCCCGCAGATTTTTCGCAAACTTGCTTTGGCGATGGCGCAACCAGGCGGATTTGTGGCTCATTTGAGCATTCCTACGGCTGTACAGACAAGTTTAGTTGAGGATATAGCCTTACCCCAACTAGATGTTTCGCCATTTCCGATGACTGCTTCCAAAGAAGCGATCGCTAAATCTGTAGAGTTATTATCATCTGGCCCCTTTGCTATCTGGGTTGGTTTCGGTGCGCGGGATGCAGCAGCCGAAATCCGCCAACTTGCTGAAAAAACTGGAGCAGCCGTCATCTGCTCACCCCGTGGTAAAGGTATCTTTCCCGAAGATCATCCCCAGTTTGTGGGTGTCACAGGTTTAGGGGGTCATGCTTCCGTCTTAACCTATATGGAAGAACAACCTCCACTACGCACACTCGTATTAGGAACCCGCCTTGGCGAACCGACTTCCTTTTGGAGTTCGGCGCTAGTTCCCAAAGGCGGCTTTATCCATGTAGATATTGACCCAGAAGTGCCAGGTGTAGCCTATCCACACATTGAAACTTTCGGGGTTCGGTCTGATATCAAAGCTTTTGTGGAAGAGTTATTGCAGCAATTACCGGATGCTCCTGATTCCACAACTTTGTCGCTACCTCGTCCAGAACGCAAAGCAATTGAACCTGCACCAGACGTAGATTATCCAGTGCGGCCAGAAGTATTGATGGCAGCAATTCAGAAGATAATTGTTGAAGGTAGTGATGCCATAATAATGGCGGAGTGTGGTAACTCCTTTACTTGGTCAACTCATTTATTGCAATTTGCCGAAGCCAATCGTTACCGAGTCAGCACCGGAGTCGGCGCAATGGGTCACGCTGTTACTGGAGTGTTGGGTGCAGCGCTGGCGAACAATACTAAGGCTGTAGGGATTGTTGGCGATGGAGCAATGCTGATGAATAACGAAATCAGCACAGCCGTGAAATACAAAATTCCCGCAATCTGGATTGTCCTTAATGATGCGCGTTACAACATGTGCCATCAAGGGATGAAAATCTTGGGATTAAAGGGCGCAGATGCAACACTTCCACCGACAAACTTCGCCATGATTGCTCGTGGGATGGGAGCAGAAGCGATCGTGGTTGTTAGAGAGTCGGATATTGAAGCGGCATTAGAACAAGCGATCGCATCATCTGTTCCTTTTCTCATTGATGTAGTAATTGATGCCGACCGACCAGCACCTTCTGGTGGACGGAATAAGAGTTTGGCAGCACAAGGAGTTAAATCAAGTCCAGCTAAAAGTGCAGCCAAGCAAGTTTCATTTCCAATGGTTTGATTTTAAAAGCTGGCAATTTCATTCAATTGTTATAGACACTAAAATCCCAATCAAACGGACTTTGTAATATATGTCTGATTGATACATTCGCAGTCTTAGTCTACTCACCAAAAGATAAGGATGAAGTACGAATTTAGAAGCGAAAAAAGCCTTTCCAGCTAACAACTACACCGCCAAACTGGAACTTAAAGTTTTTTATTTTTTAAGGACTTACTTATTGTTACTTCATCCTATCTTAATCTTCGAGACTGCTTTTATTTCTATTTCTTTACATTTCGTAATTCTAATTACTTTGAGGTCAAGATGCTGCTATTTGAAACTGTTAGAGAAATGGGCCACGAACAAGTTTTGTTTTGTCATGGTAAAAATCCTGAAATTAAGGCAATTATTGCTATCCATGACACAACCTTGGGCCCAGCGATGGGAGCTACAAGACTCATGCCTTATGTCAGCGAAGAAGCTGCTTTAAAAGACGCACTTCGTCTCAGTCGGGGGATGACTTATAAAGCTGCCTGTGCAAACATTCCGGCTGGTGGCGGCAAAGCAGTTATTATCGCTAATCCTGAAAATAAAACAGACGATCTGTTAAGAGCTTACGGACGTTTTGTTAACAGTCTCAATGGACGTTTTATTACCGGGCAAGATGTCAATATTACCCCTGATGATGTCCGAACAATCAGTCAAGAAACTAAATATGTTGTTGGAGTATCAGAAAAATCTGGTGGGCCTGCTCCCATAACATCATTAGGAGTTTTTCTCGGAATTAAAGCTGCTGTGGAGTCTCGTTGGCAGAGCAAAAGACTTGATGGGATGAAAGTTGCCGTTCAAGGCTTAGGAAATGTCGGAAAAAATCTCTGTCGTCACTTACATGAGCATGATGTCAAGCTTTTTGTAAGCGACGTAGATCCAGTAAAAGCGGAAGAAGCAAAACGGCTTTTTGGTGCAACTATCGTAGAACCAAGCGAAATTTACTCTCTTGATGTAGATATCTTTTCTCCTTGCGCTTTAGGAGGAATTCTTAATAGCCATACAATTCCTTTTCTGCAAGCTTCTATTATTGCTGGTGCAGCTAATAATCAATTAGAGAATGAGCAACTACATAGTCAGATGCTTACCAAAAAAGGAATTCTCTACAGCCCAGATTATGTAATTAATGCCGGAGGGCTAATAAATGTTTACAACGAAATGATTGGTTATGACGAAGAAAAAGCTTTCAAGCAAGTACATAACATTTATGACACGCTGTTAGCAATTTTTGATATCGCCAAAGTTCAGGGAATTACTACCAACGATGCTGCTAAACGATTAGCCGAAGACCGCATCAACAATAGTAAGCGAAGCAAGACTCAGGCGATCGCAGCTTAATTTTTATTATCTTCAGGAGTGAAAAATGGAAAAAAATACTTTTGCGACATCAGCTTACATTGCGACTTCACCAGAGAATGCCTTTAACTATCTTTGTAGTTTAAAGAACTTGGATGAATGGACACTTTATAGCCGGATGAAAGAGCAAATTGACGAAGATACTTGGCTCGGAACTGCATCTGGTTATCACAAAAATCTCTATTATCACGTTAAAAAACTAGAAAATCCGCTTTTCTACGGCATTGAGTGGCACTGCGGATTAGAGTATCAAAAGTATTATCAAGTTTACCCTGTTTTGCTATTTCCCACCGACTACATCGAGCCAGGGACAGATGAAAAAGGCGTGTATTTTCATTGGTTAAGCTTTGTCGATCCCAAACGACAGACTCAGATGATTATGCAGGGAATTCATACAGTACATACCTCTGAATGTCGTTCTCTCAAAGGTAATTTGGAACGTAAGGCTGGTCTGACCTCAGCAGCGAAAGGAAGCCACTTTATTGATACAGACACAATTTATGTTGATGCCCCAATTGAAATCGGCATTGAATACCTAAAAGACCTACAAAATGTAGGTGAGTGGGCGCATTTACTCCGTCCCAATGGTGATATTACTTCCGAATCAGGTGAATTCAAAGATGAATATGACCAAAGAGTAAAAGTTTCTGTGCGAGTTCATAGTCTGAGTAAATACTACTTGCTTGAACAAGAGCATTTTTATCCAGACTACGAATATTATCAGCGTTCTGTAGCTTTACTTATCCCAACCGCATACTCTTTCGCTGACCCCGAAGCTTCTGGTTTTATTTTGCATCGAATTACATTCTGGAAAACAGATGGAACTGTTAGCCACGGCAAACTTCAAATTGAAGACTTTGGTGCTGAAAGCATGAACATCAAACGTTTACTCGAAGCCAAAGCCGGCAATCTAAAATCATTTGACCGGGGAATGAGCTATCTACCAAAAGTTCAAGAGGATCTAGTCATTAGTAATTAGTCATTGGTCATTGGTCATTGGTCATTGGTCAAATAACAAAGGACGAATGACAAATGACTAATGACAAAGAACAAAATTATGAAACTAAAACAACTTACTATTACCATCTTTACCTTTTGTGTTGCCGCCTTTTCTGGAATGAAAGCTGCATCAGCCACATCCTTTTCAGTCATCGCCGACGGACTATATAATGCCGGAGGTTTGAGCTTTGGCCCTGATGGGAATCTCTATGTTACAGAGGCGGGAATCGGGGGAAGTGGAGGTTGCGTTCCACCAGCAAGCGGTCAAGGCGATTCATTATGTTATGGCGCAACTGGAGCAGTTACTAAAATTGAGAATGGTAAAACCGAACGCATACTTACAGGACTTCCTTCCCTAGCATTACCAGATGGGACTGGAGGCGCTGGTCCTCGTGACATCAAATTTGATGCTACAGGTAAACCTTATGTTCTGATTGGGTATGGGGCGAATCCAACCTTTCGCGATCGCAATTTAGGTTACACTGACCTCGGTAAAATCATCGCTCCCGATTTTAATACCAACTCCTGGACGACTATTGCCGATTTAGCTAACTATGAACTCGCCAACAATCCCGATGGTGGTGATGTCGGTAGTAATCCCTTGGGTTTTGCAATAGATGGCAATAAGTTAGTTGCAGTTGATGCAGGTGCAAATGACTTACTCAGCGTTAATACTGATGGTAGTAATTTGCAAGCTATTACTACATTCCCTGAAGACATATTAGCTAATCCCATCTTTCCACCCTCTGGGACTCCATCCAATGAACCAGCACAGGTGCCATCTCAAGATGAAGAGGTGCCATCGGAGTTTGCAACCCAAGCAGTCCCCTCAAGTGTGACCAAAGGCCCTGATGGTGCTTATTATGTCAGCCAATTTACTGGTTTTCCCTTCCCTGAGGGTGGCGCAAAAATCTATCGAGTCGGTGCTGATGGGACATCAACAGTTTTTGCGGATGGTTTTACCCAACTCACAAACTTGAAATTTGATCCTGAGGGCAACTTATATGCTTTGCAGTACGCCAATCAGTCAGCCTGGAAGGGTAATCTGGATGGTTCTGTCATCAAAATAGCTGCTGATGGAACTCGCACAACTCTGCTGAGTGGCGATGGATTAGAGTCACCTAGCGCCCTGACTATTGGTGCTGATGGTGCAGTATACGTCACCAACCGAGGCGATCGCCCAGGATTTGGGCAAGTTCTCAGAATTGAAAATACTAAATCTATTCCTGAACCTGATTCTGTTTTAGGCGTATTAGCGATCGCAGCCTTGGGCGTTGGTTGGTTGCACAAGAAGAGAATCCCCACACCTCCCATAAATCTCAACTAAAGAGTTTCAAACCAATTGCGCGTTCCTTAAAAACTGGGATTCGTTGTCTTTCAAACCATAAAGTTTTCCACTTACTTAATTTTCAATCTCCAAAGGTATGAAACTCAAATCATTTACTCTTACACTTTTGACTGTTTGTATTGCTGCCGTATCTGCACCCAAAGCTGCCGAAGCTGCAAGCCTAACAGTAGTTGCCGATGGTCTTAGCAATCCACGCGGCATCGGCTTTGATTCTACGGGCAACCTTTATGTTACAGAAAGTGGTTCTGGCGGTGATGGAAAAGACGGAAGATGCATTGCATCACCTAGCGCCGGATATATTCCTTTATGTGCTGGTCAGAATGGCTCCCTGCTCAAAATTGCTCAGGACGGTACAAAAACAAGTATTATTTCAAATCTAACTTCTTTAGCATTATCACCCTCTGGAGAACAAGCAGCCGGGCCTGCGGATATCAAATTTGATTCTCTAGGTAACGCTTATCTTTTGACAGGTCTTGCAGGCGATCCAACCAACCGTGATACCGTTTTAAAATCACCTGACCTCGGTAAATTATACAAAGTAGACTTAAAAACTGGAGGGTTGACAACCCTTGCAGATTTTGGAGCTTATGAAACTGCATTTAATCCTGATGGTACTGATATAATTTCCAACCCCTATGCTTTTGCAATTAAAGACGAGACTGCTTACGTAGTTGATGGGGGCGGAAACAGTATATATACTGTGGGACTCGATGGCAGTGGGATTAAGAACGTCGCGGCAGTTCCTGAGAAAGTGATAGATAGAAGCAAACTGGAATTCCCCGATCTTGGGCCTGGTGTAGATCCATCTACGCTTCCTGTAACACAGCAATCAGTACCGACTGGAATTGCGATCGCTCCAGATGGCAGTTTAACAGTCAGCGAATACACTTATTTTCCCTATCCAGAGAAAGAAGCACGGATCTTTAGCTTTGACCCTAATACCTTGCAATCAAAAGTTATTGACGATGGCTTTACACAACTGACTGGCGTAGCTTATGACCCTGACGGCAACTTATACGCCTTGCAACACATCAATCATTCCGAATGGAAGGAGATTCAACAGGGCGGTATTATCACTGGCGATATTAGTGGTTCTTTAATCAAAATAGGCACTGATGGGACTCGTGAAACTATCTGGAGTGGTGATGGACTAGAAGCTGCTTCTGGTATCACTTATGGCCCTGATGGTGATTTATATATCTCAAATCGAGCCAGACTTGCAGGAACAGGACAAGTTATCAAGATCGATCCCAGAGTAACCAAAGTCCCCGAACCCAACTCGGCAATAGGTCTGATAGTTGCTGGTGCTTTAGGTGCAACTTCAATGCTGAAGCGCAAACGCAGCAAAGAATTAGCTAACGCAGAGATTATCTAATTCCTGATAAAGCTTACAGAATAGGCTGCTGCCTCACAGAGAAAGTTGCATTTCAAACAAGAGGCAGCAGCCCAAATCTTAGAGTTCCCAAACTGGAACTGGGAACAAAATTTGTATAGGAAAGAGTATAACTCATACAACCAAGACTTAAAACTCATGGGATTAGTCAAAAATTTCTCACTTGCTATTCTCGGTGCTGGATTCACCGTCTTAGCAACATCTATCCAAGCCAAGGCTATAACATTAACTTACAACAGTAGCATTGGTAGCCCCGGCTTTGGCCCTGGGCAACTCTTTGTTCCCCAAGGCATAACGGTAGATAACTCCGGGAATATCCTTGTAAGTAACGGTCGCGGTCTTAACCCAGACGGCACTTTTAACCCAAACATTGGTAACAAGGTTGAAGTATTTAATCCTCAAGGTAATTATATTGGAGCGATCGGTAAGGGCGGCAAAGGGGCTGGAGAATTCGACGAGCCATCAGCCCTAGAAATCGATCCGCAGACTGGGAATTTGTATGTAGGAGATGTTTTTAACAACCGCGTTAATGTCTACAATCCCCAAGGTAACTTTATTAACTCATTTGGTGAGTTTGGCGGTTTAATACCAGGTAGAGCTTTCTTTGGCCCATCGGGTGTGACATTTGACAAAACTGGCAATGTGTATATTGGTGATTTTAGCGGCGACAAAATCAATAAATACACTAAGGATGGCAAACTAATTGGTAGCATTGGCACATCTGGAACTCAACCAGGGCAGTTTGAAGGGCCAGCAGGTCTAAGAATTTCCCCGGTTAGTGGCAATTTTTATGTTAGCGACCAATTTAACAACCGCGTCCAAGTACTCGATCCTGAAGGTAAATCTCTGTTCACATTTGGCAAACAAGGCAGTGGCGATGGAGAGTTTAATCAGCCAATCGGACTAGAAGTGGACGAGTTTGAGAATATTTATGTGGCTGATTCTATCAACAGCCGCGTCCAAGTATTTGATAAAAACGGTAATTTCCTGACAGCTTATGGTAAAGCTGCCGCAGCAGCACCTCCTCAACTAGGTCAGCCACCCTTTGGCGATCCCCTCGACCTCACACCAGGCACATTTAACTGGACGGGTGGCACAAGCTACAAAAATGGCAAGCTTTATGTGGGCGATTTCTTCCAAGGTCGCGTCCAAGTATTAAACGTAGAAGGCAGAACTCAAGTACCTGAACCTAGTTCAGCATTGGGTTTAGCATTGCTTGGACTTGGGGCTGCTACCGTCACATTGCGGAAACGTGGGCAACAAAAGCCAGTCTTCAGTTTAGAAAAGGAACTGCAAAAACAGTGCTAAATAATTACTAATTCGTAGTTTCGTAGGGTGCGTTATGCCGTTGGCTAACGCACCATCTCAATAATTTCGGTGCGTTACGCTTCGCGGTAACACACCCTACGAAAGTTTTAGCCAATGAGTAGAAAGCAAATATTATCAAGGTGCTTCCAGGAAATTAACAGTTCATGCAAATTCTGATTTATTCATACAACTATCATCCAGAACCAATTGGTATTGCACCTTTGATGACTGAACTAGCAGAAGGGCTGGTGAAGCGGGGGCATCAAGTGCGGGTAATCACAGGTATGCCTAACTATCCTCAGCGTCAAATTTATGACGGTTATCAAGGTAAGCTATATGTTACTGAAAAGAAAAACGGTGTCAAAATTCAGCGTAGTTACCTGCGGATTAAATCTAAACCTAACCTCATAGACCGGCTATTGCTAGAGTTGAGCTTTGTATTTACAAGTTTGCCGCAAGCACTGAAGGGTGAGCGACCTGATGTAATTCTTTTAACAGTACCGCCGTTATTAGTTTGTTTACCTGCAACTTTGATAGGTTGGCTATACAACTGTCCAGTAGTGCTAAATGTACAAGATATTCTCCCGGAAGCTGGTGTGCGTGTTGGGCTAATTAAGAATAAGTTGATGATTAAAGCTCTGGAAGCTTTAGAAAAATTTGCTTACCGAACTGCACATACTATTAGCGTAATAGCCGATGGTTTTGTAGATAATTTAAAAAATAAAGGCGTACCTGCTAATAAAATTGCCTGCATTCCCAATTGGGTAAATCTAAATTTTATTCGCCCTTTACCGAAGGAAAATAACTCTTGGAGAGCTACCCATCAACTCGATGGTAAATTTGTAGTACTTTATTCAGGTAATATTGCTCTCACACAAGGTTTGGAAACAGTAATAGAAGCAGCAGCCCGTTTGCGTCATCTAAAAGAAATTGTCTTTGTCGTAGCCGGTGAATCCAAAGCCCTCGAAAGGTTGCAAAAACATTGTCTTGCATGTGGTGCAGATAACGTTTTACTTTTACCATTGGAAGTGCGAGAAAAACTACCGCAAATGTTAGCAGCCGCAGATGTGGGGCTGATTGTGCAAAAGCGGAATGTGATTTCCTTCAATATGCCTTCTAAAATACCACTGTTGTTAGCTAGTGGTCGCCCGATTGTGGGTTCAGTTCCCGCCGCCGGTACTGCTGCCAAAGCTATCAGACAAAGTGGTGGCGGCGTTATTGTTGAGCCTGAGTCAGCAAATGCTTTGGCTGCGGCAGTGCTGGATTTATATAATCAGCCGGAATTAGCAGCGCAATTAGGGCGTAAGGGAAGAAAGTTTGCGGTAGAAAACTATTCCTTTGAGCAAGCGCTAGATCGATATGAAGAGTTATTTGCTGATGCGATCGCAAAAAGAGCAACAAACTTGGATATCTTACCAGAAATAAGTTCTAAAGAATCACTTGTTGATATTTGAAAATTGGGGACGATAAAAATGCCTCTGAAATCCTCTTATTCAGATCGGCTTAAAAAAACTGACCAGAGCTTGATCGCCTTACTTAGCGATCGCATATCATTATTAGCATCAGAACAGCCTTCTTTAGATGAACAACTGGCTGATGTCGCTCCCCTACTCGCGCAAGCTGGTATTCCTGAGTCTGTTTGGGTGGGTGTAGTAAAGAGTTGTCATGCCAGTCTTACCCCTAAATCTGCCACAAATCATGTCATTCCCCGACAAGTTACCATCATCGGTGGACGCGGCAGGATGGGAAGATTATTTAAAGAGCAGCTTTCTGTAGTAGGTCATAATGTTAGCGTTCTCGAACATGATGATTGGGAATATGCAGATAAACTGTTAAATCAGGCAGAATTAGTATTAGTAAGCATTCCTATTGAATATACGGTTGATGTTATTAAGCGGGCAGCAAAATATCTCGCCCCAACTACAGCTTTGTGTGACATCACAAGTATTAAGACACAGCCTACTCAAGCAATGCTCGAACACCATTGTGGCCCTGTTATGGGTTTACATCCCATGTTTGGGCCAAATATCAAATCGTTTTTAGGACAAAAAGTGGTGGTGTGTCCAGGACGAAATGATGATTCATTTCAATGGTTATTAGATTTTCTAGAAAGTAAAGGTGGTGAGTTAATTGTTTGCACGCCTGAAGAACACGATAGAATGATGGTGATTATTCAAGCAACGCAGCATTTCTGTAGATTTAGTCTTGGGGTTTTCTTAGCACAAACAAGAGTTGAGATAGAGCAGAGTTTAACAATGTCAACTCCTAATTATCGTCAAGAAATTGATATTGTGAAACGTTTGTTTTCTCAAAATCCTAATTTATGTGTTGATATTATGCTAGCTACTGAAGAAAGATGTAATGCTATTAGCTTTTTGGCTAATACTTACAGTCGTTTGGCTAGACTGGTGGCTAGGAAGGATAGAGAGGCATTAATTAAAGAGTTTGAAAATACTCAAGGTTTTTTTGAAGAGAAAATTAACAGTTTTCTCCAGCCTTTAAATGCAACGGGTATCCAAAGAGATTTTAAACCACAGAATATTAGCATTTGAATAATAATTTTTTATGAGGAACGAACCGCAAAGGGCGCTAAGGACGCAAAGGAAGAAAGAGAGAGGCAATAAAATTTAGTACAGCCTCATTAAGAAATGGATGAATAAAGAAAAATATGCTGATAGACATTTTTCATGATACCGTTTGTCCTTGGTGCAGAATTGGGAAAAAGCATCTGTTTGATGCACTGGCACAATGGCAAGAACAAGAAGTACATATCCGATGGCATCCTTTTCTTCTGGATAATACTGTTCCTGCTGAGGGATACGAATTTCGTAGTTTTATGCAAAATAGAAAAGGCATTAAAGCCTCAGAAATGCAACAGATATTTGATTATACGCAACGCGCAGGTGAGGCGGCTGGAGTTAAGCTAGATTTTGACAAAATCCGTTTGGCTGTTAATACTCAGCTTTCTCATCAACTGATTGCACTAGCACCTGCAAACGTAAAAAATAATGTCGTCGAAGCTATTTATAGAGCTTACTTTGAAAAGGGTTTGAACATTGGAGATATTAACGTTATTGTTGCCATCGGTACAGCATATCAGATGGATAGTACCGAATTAAAGTTGCAATTAAACAATCGTGATGTAGCTGATGTAGTTGTTACTGAATCGGAATTTGCTCGGTTAAATGGCATCAACAGCGTGCCGTTTTTCATCATGAATAATCAAGTCAAGGTAAATGGTTCTCACTCGGTAGAAGTTTTCCTTGAAGCTTTGAATCGTGCTGCACTTTTAGATATACCTGCAAAAATATGATAGTTGACATCAAGCAAAAAAGTAGATTAATTCATCAACGTGTTTCGGTTACTTTTAACTACGAGGTTTACTTCACCCAAAATTTATTTGAGTTGAAAAACCCGACGCTAGCGCAAGTGGTGACAGCAGATGACGAGACAAAGCCGAAGAAATTAGTTGCGGTGGTAGACGCAGGAATATTAAAGTATCAACCGGAATTGGTGAAGCAATTAGTTGCGTATACCAAGTTTTATGGAGAGGTACTAGCGATCGCAGCTGAACCCATGATAATTTCGGGAGGAGAAGCTGCTAAAAACGATCGCACTTTAGTAGAGCAAATCCAGCAACTCATTGAAACAGCCGGATTATGTCGCCATTCTTATGTGTTAGCGATCGGGGGCGGGGCGGTATTGGATTTGGTAGGATACGCTGCTGCAACTGCTCACCGGGGAATTCGCCTGATTCGCGTTCCGACAACGGTGTTAGCGCAAAATGATTCTGGGGTTGGAGTAAAAAACGGCATCAATGCCTTTGGTAAAAAGAACTTTCTCGGCACATTTGCGCCACCTTATGCAGTTATAAATGACTCTGCGTTTTTGACAAGCCTAGACGATCGCGATTGGCGTTCTGGGATTGCAGAAGCCGTGAAAGTGGCGCTGATTAAGGATGCTAAATTTTTCGATTATATCCATTCTCACAGCAAAGCCCTTGGGCGGCGAGATATGGATGCTATGCAACAAGTTATTTATCGTTGCGCCCAGTTGCACCTTGAACATATTGCCAATAGCGGCGATCCTTTTGAGATGGGTTCGTCTCGTCCTCTGGATTTTGGACATTGGGCGGCTCATAAACTGGAGCATTTGACAAATTATCGCCTGCGTCATGGCGAAGCTGTTGCGATCGGTATTGCTTTGGATAGCACTTATTCTTATTTAATAGGATTGCTTGATTGCTCAGAATGGCAACGGATATTAAATACTTTATCGGCGTTGGGTTTCACGTTATATGTGCCAGAAATGGCTGAGAAGTTATCAGAACTAGAAGATCCTGATTGTTTGTTTCGGGGTTTAACTGAGTTCCGGGAACATTTGGGGGGAGAGTTGACTTTAATGTTGTTACAAGGGATTGGGAAAGGAATTGAGGTTCATGAGGTGAATTGGTTGTTGTATAGGGAAGCGATTTCGCTGTTGCAGGGGTTTTAGGAGAGGATTTTAAACGCAAAGGGACGCGGAGGGAAGCGCAGAGTAATGCAGAGGTTAAATAATAAGTTTTGAGACGATATACTACTTTTGAGGGAGGCGGAGAATTTCAAATATAGTTATTCGGAGAAGTGCTAGATAAGCAGTATAAAAAGCGAATAAATTGACACTCGATCGAAAAATTATTCAATGTATTATCTGCTTGATATCTAGTAATCTTAAATAAGAAATAAAAAGGTTTTGATTACATTTTTTACAATTAATTCGCAGGTTAAAATAGGTTATTTTGGATTGATGTCAAGCTATTTAGATTAGTTGTTTATAGCATTCATAAATATTCTTTTTTCTCTACGATATACTTTGCGTTAGCAAAGCCTCTAGTAGATAAGGCGGTCATTTAATCTTCACAACTCAGATAGCATCGTCATATCTACAAATGACAAATGACAATTAGTGAGAAATTACCCATGACTTTTAATTCCCGTTCCTATAAAACCCTTGGTGGCGTAATTGTTTCTCGCTCCATCACCGAAGTGAAGATGGACACCGCTCTCGAAGATATTCTGTTTCACTTAAATTCTCAGCGTGGCGGCTTGCTAAGAAGTAGCTACGAATATCCAGGCAGATATAAAAGATGGGCAATCGGATTTGTCAATCCACCATTGGAATTAAGTACACAAGAAAATGCTTTCAATTTGATAGCGTTGAATGAACGCGGCCAGGTACTTTTACCATTACTATTAGAGTGTTTATCCAACTCAAGCCAACTTGAGAAAGTTACTTTAGACAATAATAATATTGTCGGCTTTGTTAAAGCTAGTAAGAGATTATTTACTGAAGAAGAACGCAGTAAGCAACCTTCAGCATTTACAGTTGTCCGCGAAATTATACATACTTTCTCTAGCCCAGAAGATGAGCATTTAGGATTGTATGGGGCTTTTGGTTATGACTTAGTTTTTCAGTTTGAACCAATTACCCAACGTCTGGAACGTCCTACAGATCAGCGCGATTTGGTGCTTTATCTCCCAGATGAATTGATAGTTGTTGACTATTATCAACAAAGCGCCTTTCGTTTACAATATGATTTTGAAACAGCATCCGGCAGTACAAAGAATCTGCCTCGAACAGGTGAGTCTATTGATTATCGCGGGAAACATCTTCTCCCAAATCAAACTGCCGATCATAAAGTAGGCGAGTATGCAAAAAAAGTTGAGTCTGCACTCGATTATTTCCGCCGAGGGGATTTATTTGAAGTTGTTCCTAGCCAAAACTTTTTTGAAGACTATGAAGATGAACCCAGCAAACTATTTGAAACTTTAAAGGATATAAATCCTAGTCCTTATGGGTTTATTTTTAATTTAGGTGGAGAATATCTAATTGGCGCATCTCCAGAAATGTTTGTGCGAGTTGAAGGGAAGCGGGTAGAAACTTGTCCTATTAGTGGCACTATTAGCCGGGGACTAGATGCTCTCGATGATGCGGTGCAAATTCGTCATTTACTCAACTCTCACAAAGATGAAGCTGAGTTGACTATGTGTACTGATGTCGATCGCAATGACAAATCCCGAATCTGCGAACCTGGCTCAGTTCAAGTGATTGGTCGTCGCCAAATTGAATTATACAGCCATTTGATTCATACAGTTGATCATGTTGAAGGGACACTGCGATCGCAATTTGATGCTTTAGATGCCTTTCTTTCCCACACTTGGGCGGTTACAGTCACCGGCGCACCCAAAAAAGCCGCAATAGATTTTATTGAACAGCACGAACGTAGCGCCCGCCGTTGGTATGGTGGCGCAGTCGGTTATTTAAATTTCAATGGCAATTTAAATACTGGCTTAATTCTGCGGACAATCCGATTAAAAGACTGCATCGCTGAAGTGCGAGTTGGGGCTACTGTTCTTTATGACTCCATACCCCAAGCAGAAGAACAAGAAACAATCACCAAAGCGGCTGCTTTATTTGAAACGATTCGCCGTGTTAAGCAAAGCAGTCAAAAAATTGATGAATCCAGTTCTATAAAATCAACTAAAATTTTTCCTTGTGCGGCAACTGGCAAACGCATCTTACTAATAGACTATGAAGACTCATTTGTTCATACATTAGCTAATTACATTCGCCAAACTGGTGCAAGTGTCACCACACTCCGTCATGGTTTCTCAGAATCGCTATTCGATACAGAACGCCCTGACTTAGTTGTATTATCTCCCGGCCCTGGTAGACCAAGTGATTTTCGGGTTCCCCAGACTGTCGGTGCTATCCTTCATCGCAAAATTCCCATTTTCGGAGTTTGTCTGGGGCTGCAAGGCATAGTTGAAGCTTTTGATGGACAATTAGGAGTTCTCAACTATCCTCAACATGGGAAATCTTCACGGATTTTCGTTACCGATTCCGATTCTGTTACCTTCAACAATTTACCAGAATCCTTTACCGTGGGTAGATATCACTCATTGTTTGCTCTCCCGGAGTATTTGCCGAAAGAACTGAAGGTGACAGCAATTTCTGATGACGACGTAATTATGGGCATTGAACATCAGACACTTCCCATCGCCGCCGTTCAGTTTCATCCAGAATCAATCATGACTTTAGCGGGAGAAGTTGGTCTGGAAATCATTAAAAATGTGGTGCGTGCATATACAACGAAAGAGTCATTGGTTATTGGTCATTAGTCATTTGTTATTTGTCATTGGGCATTAGTTATTTTTTCCCTACTTCCCCTACTTCCCCTGCTCCCCCTGCTCTCCATTCCCCCAAGCATTTTATGACTAACCAAGTTACCGCTTCTCGCCATATTCTTGAAGAGATTGTGTTGCATAAGAGGCAAGAAGTTGCACAGATGCAGCAGGAATTTCCTTTAGCTTCTTTGCAACAGCAGTTAATTACGGCTCCACCTGTCCGAAATTTCTTGGCTGCTTTACAACAAAATCCTCAGCAACCTAGCTTAATTGCCGAGGTAAAAAAGGCATCACCCAGCCGTGGGATTATTCGGGCAGATTTTGACCCAGTAGCGATCGCTCTAGCTTATGAACGAGGTGGTGCAGCTTGTCTATCAGTCCTCACCGATTGTAAGTTTTTTCAGGGCAGTTTTGACAATCTGCGGCGTGTGCGATCGCACGTTGCATTACCCCTACTGTGCAAAGAATTCATCATTGACCCTTATCAAATCTATCTAGCACGGACAGCAGGCGCAGATGCAGTTTTGTTGATTGCCGCTATTTTATCAGACCAAGAATTGCAAAACTTTCTGCGAGTAATTCACGATTTGGGCATGAATGCACTGGTAGAAGTCCATACTTTGGCTGAACTAGATAGAGTGCTTAAGCTTGACGACTTGCATTTAGTGGGAATCAACAATCGCAATCTAGAAGATTTTACGGTTGATTTAGGAATAACACAGCAACTTTTAACACAGCATCACCAATATTTGCAAAGTTTGGATATCACTGTTGTCAGCGAGTCTGGATTCTATACACCTGCTGATTTATCTCTTGTTGCTGAAGCTGGTGTTCGTGCGGTTTTAGTTGGAGAGTCTTTAGTTAAACAAAGCGATGTAGAACAAGCTGCGCGGAGTCTTTTAAGGCTTTCTTAGAATACAGACCTAACAAGAGCAGCCCCTTCCCTGCAAGGGAAGGGGAGTAAGATTCAAAGCCTCTCTCCTTTTAAGAGAGAGGTTTGGAGAGAGGTCAAAGTGTATTCCATCCAAACGAGAAGCGCTATATTACTTCAAAAAATGAAGCTCTGATACTTGACCACCGAGTAAAAAGGCTCGTCCACCGAGTAAAAAGGCTCATTCACCGAGCAAAAAGGTTCATTCACCGAGTAAAAAGGCTCATCCACCGAGTAAAAAGGCTCATCCACCGAGTAAAAAGGCTCATTCACCGAGCAAAAAGGCTCATCCACCGAGCAAAAAGGCTCATCCACCGAGTAAAAAGGCTCATTCACCGAGCAAAAAGGCTCGTCCACCGAGTAAAAAGGCTCATCCACCGAGCAAAAAGGCTCATCCACCGAGTAAAAAGGCTCGTTCACCGAGTAAAAAGGCTCGACAACAACAAATATAGCGTGGGTATCGCTAATTCTTAAATGTTGATTTTTGCAGAACTATTAACTAATCATTAACTATTTTCCAAAATGACTTCTATCTCTGCTGATTTTAAAACTTTACGCGATCGCCAACAGTGTGCTTTAATCCCCTTTATCACAGCAGGCGATCCTAACTTAGAAACCACTGCCGAAGCTTTACGAATCTTAGATCGCAATGGTGCTGACTTTATCGAGTTGGGCATTCCCTACTCCGATCCTCTCGCAGATGGGCCTGTAATTCAAGCAGCAGCAACCCGCGCTTTACAAAAAGGCACGAAATTAGAGCAAGTATTAGAGATGTTGGAAGCTGTAACTCCTACCCTAAAAGCGCCAATCATTCTATTTACTTATTACAATCCCATTTTGCACCGGGGTATTAAGACATTTTTGGCGCAAATTGCCACTGCTGGGGCGCGAGGCTTGGTAGTGCCAGATTTACCCTTAGAAGAAGCAGAAGAATTAATCCAGACTGCTGCATCTTTTGGAATTGAGGTAATTTTACTGGTAGCTCCCACTAGTTCTAAAGATAGGATTTTAGCGATCGCTCGTCAATCTCAGGGTTTTATTTACTTGGTAAGCGTTACTGGGGTTACAGGTATCCGCGCTCAAATCCAACACCGCGTAAAAGATTTAATTACAGATTTGCGAAGCGTCACCGATAAACCCATCGGCGTTGGTTTTGGCATTTCAGCACCAGAACAAGCGCATCAAGTAATGGAATGGGGAGCAGATGCCGTGATTGTTGGTAGCGCCTTTGTCAAACGATTAGCTGAAGGTAGCCCAAGCGAAGGATTGCTTGCTGTGAAAGAATTGTGTCAAGAACTGAAAGCAGCAATTACTTCTGCATCCCTGCAAAAAGTTGGTTCAGCAAAGTAAAAAAACTCTCTTTTTCTTCTTTACTTTGCGTCCTTTGCGGTTCGATAAATAACGAACCGCGAAGGACACGAAGGAAGAAAGAAATAAGAAGGAAATCTTGGCTGTGGTATTAGTTCTCGAAAATATATTTGAATGTAAAAGGATTTTAACCAGTGGTAAGCATACAAGACATCAAGACTGCAACTGTCCAACCAGATTCTTTAGGCAGATTTGGCAGATTCGGTGGTAAATACGTCCCCGAAACCTTAATGCCCGCATTAAGTGAATTAGAAGCAGCATTTCATCAATATCGCAACGAGCCGAGTTTCCAAGCAGAACTGCAAAACTTACTGCGCGATTATGTAGGACGACCCAGCCCATTATATTTTGCTGAACGTTTGACAACAAATTACGCTAGACCAGATGGCACAGGGCCGCAAATCTATTTAAAGCGTGAAGATTTAAATCATACAGGCGCTCACAAAATTAATAATGCTTTAGCTCAAGTATTACTCGCTAAACGCATGGGTAAGCAACGGATTATTGCCGAGACAGGTGCAGGGCAACATGGTGTAGCAACTGCAACCGTATGTGCTAGGTTTGGTTTGAAATGCGTGATTTACATGGGCATCCACGATATGGAACGCCAATCGCTGAATGTCTTCCGCATGAAATTAATGGGGGCAGAAGTTCGTCCAGTAGAGGCAGGTACGGGAACTCTCAAGGATGCAACATCTGAAGCAATTCGAGATTGGGTGACGAATGTAGAAACAACCCATTACATCTTAGGTTCTGTTGCCGGGCCTCATCCTTACCCGATGATTGTCCGTGACTTCCACGCCGTAATTGGCGTAGAAACTCGCGCTCAATCCCAAGAGAAATGGGGAGGATTACCAGATATTTTACTGGCTTGCGTGGGTGGAGGTTCCAATGCCATCGGCTTATTCAATGAATTTGTCCATGAAACTTCAGTGCGTCTAATTGGAGTCGAAGCCGCAGGTGAAGGAGTAGATACAGAAAAACACGCTGCTACCTTGACAAAGGGAAGAATAGGTGTATTGCACGGTGCAATGAGCTATTTACTGCAAGATGATGATGGTCAAGTCATCGAAGCCCATTCAATTAGTGCCGGGTTAGATTATCCCGGCGTTGGGCCTGAGCATAGTTATTTAAAGGATCTTGGTCGCGCTGAATATTACAGTGTCACCGATAAGCAAGCCTTAGAAGCATTTCAAAGACTTTCCCAACTAGAGGGAATTATCCCAGCTTTAGAAACTGCTCATGCGATCGCATATCTCGAAACCCTTTGCCCTCAGTTAAAAGGCAACCCCCGCATTGTCATCAATTGTTCCGGCAGAGGTGATAAGGATGTCCAAACCGTCGCAAAAGTCCTGATTCCTTAGCGCTTCATGTCATTAATCCTGATGGGTTTGTAGTAAGCACTTCAGTGCTTAAAAATCCAGGACTAAAGTCCTTACTACAAACTTATTCTCCCTTCATAACTAATGAAACAGACCAATAGTTTAATGACAAATAACCAAAATGATCGCTGTAACTCAAACTCCACCTGAGAATATCTCCATCCCTTCTGAGTTCTACAACTGGCCAGCTTTATTACAACAGTTGCTAAATCGGCAATCGTTGACGACTCCTCAAGCTACAGATTTGATGCAAGGTTGGCTCACAGATTCTATCCCTCATGTTTTATCAGGAGCGATTTTAACCGCAATTCAAGCCAAAGGCGTATCCGCCGAAGAATTAGTCGGCATGGCCAGCGTCTTACAATCCCAATCCCCGGTCCCCAGTCC
>NZ_NOLI01000041.1:0-51466 GCF_002245975.1 Nostoc sp. 'Peltigera membranacea cyanobiont' 213
CCCAGCCCCTCCCCGCCTGCGGGGAGGGGAGACAAAGCGTAGCTTTGGCGGGGTGGGGTTCTTCGGGTTTAATAAGTAATCAAGCGGACATGATATAGGATTACTATTTGATTTTTGAACAACACGTAGGGTGTGTTATAGCGAAGCGTAACACACCATTTTCAAGGGTTTGGTGCGTTAGACTAAAGTCATAACGCACCCTACAAATACTTAATGTTTTTCATAAATCAAACCGCATTCCTATATAACTCAAAAAATTAAAGCTGTAGTTACTACAACTCTTTCTGTGTTAACTACAAAAGAAGCTGTAGTTAATAACGTTTCTACTTTTATAAGTAATGCTTAAGTTGTTGTAACTACAGCTTAAACAGTATTTATCAATGCTCAGGGTGTTATAACTAATCCTTAAGTCGTTGTTATTACAGTTTAAGCTGTTGTTATGAATGTTTAAGTTGTAATTAATAATTTTCCTCGTTTGATAAGTAACGCTTAAGTTGTTGTTATTACGCTTGAAGTTGTGCTTAGAAACATTCAAGTTATCGTTAAGGCACAAAAACACGAGCATAAATTAATTTTCCCAGTTTTTATCTGTTTTATCTGGATTTTTAACTGCCTGCTACTCAATTGCTATTCAAAACGGTAGCCTAAGAGAATCCAGCAACTCACACATTACATCATGTTACCTAAACCTAAAAAGCACTGGACTCCTTCAAATTGGGCAAGTTGGAAGCCTTTTGGTATCGGCGAACAGTACCCCAACAATTTTTGGGAGGTATTTCGCGCAATCTGGCTGTCTCGTGACAAACTACCTTATGCGTGGAATATTCTCGATAAAGGTGTCTGTGATGGTTGCGCTCTCGGAACAACCGGGATGAAGGATTGGACTTTAGATGGGATTCATCTCTGCAATGTGCGGTTGCGGCTATTGCGGATGAATACGATGCCAGCTTTTGACCCTGTGCTATTGGAGGATGTCTCGCAGTTACAGAAGCAAAAAAGTGCCCAATTACGCGACTTGGGAAGACTCCCTTATCCGATGATTCGTCAACGAGGGGAAAAAGGCTTTCGTCGTGTTAGTTGGGATGAAGCTTTAGAAGTGATTAGCGATCGCATCCACTCCACAAAACCAGACCGCCTCAGTTTTTATGTTACCAGTCGCGGTACTGTCAACGAAACTTATTATGCTACCCAAAAAGCTGTGCGGGCAATGGGCAGTAATAATGTTGATAACGCTGCCCGCATTTGCCATTCTCCCAGTACAGCAGGACTAAAAGCTGCTTTGGGTGCTGGTGCTACCACCTGTTCTTATAAAGACTGGATTGGAACTGATTTATTAGTCTTCATTGGCTCCAATGTTGCTAACAATCAGCCTGTTACCGTCAAATATCTCCATTACGCTAAAAAAGCTGGCACAAAGATTGTAGTTATTAACACTTACCGCGAACCAGGAATGGAGCGTTACTGGGTTCCCTCAATTGTAGAAAGCGCCGTTTTCGGTACAAAGTTTGCCGAAGACTTCTTCTTAATCAACATGGGCGGGGATATCGCATTTTTAAATGGCACTATTAAACATATAATTGCTAACAATTGGGTAGACCAGTCATTTATAGATTTATACACAGATGGTTTTGCTGAACTCAAAGCATCTTTAGAAAATCAATCTTGGGAAGAATTAGAGCGGCTTTCTGGTACATCCCGCGAGTCAATGTACGCTTTTGCCAAAATGGTCAAAGAAGCAAATAAAGCCGTATTTGTTTGGAGTATGGGCATTACCCAGCATGAATGCGGCGAAGATAATGTGCGAAGTATCATCAACTTAGCTCTCACCAAAGGTTTTGTCGGTCGGGAAGGCTGCGGTTTAATGCCAATTCGCGGCCACTCTGGGGTGCAGGGTGGTGCAGAGATGGGATGTTACGCGACAGTATTTCCTGGTGGTAAATCCATCACTCCAGAAAATGCTGCCCAATTGAGTCAGCATTGGGGCTTTGAAGTGCCGGCAAGTAAAGGTTTAATTGCCCCAGAAATGATTAACGCCGCACATCAGGGGGAATTAGATGTGTTGGTTTCTGTGGGTGGAAATTTTTTAGAAGTGCTGCCAGAACCAGATTATGTGGAAGCGGCGCTGAAGAAAATACCACTGCGGGTACATATAGATATTGTTCTCTCCAGCCAAATGTTGGTGGAACCTGCTGATACTGTGGTGCTTTTACCTGCGACGACTCGCTACGAAATACCAGGAGGAGTCACAGAAACTAACACCGAACGCCGGGTAATTTTCAGTCCAGAAATTCCGGGGCCGCGCATTGGGGAAGCGCGTCCAGAGTGGGAAGTCTTTTTAGAATTGGCAAGGCGGGTAAAACCAGATTTGGCAGATAAGCTAGCTTTTGCTGACACAGCTGCTATCCGTCAAGAAATTGCTCAAGTTGTCCCGCAATATGCCGGTATTCAACATTTACAGCAAGCTGGCGATCAATTTCAATATGGTGGCTCACATTTGTGCTTTGGTTGGAACTTCCCTACAGCCGATGGTAAGGCACATTTTGGCGTATTATTGCCACGCCAAAGAGAATTACCAGAAGGTTATTTTTTATTAGCAACCCGCCGAGGCAAACAATTTAATAGTATGGTGCAGGAACGCAAGGATGCAATTACTGGGGCAATGCGAGAGGCGGTGCTAATCAATGCTGCTGATGCTGCACAGTTGGATTTAAAAGATGGGGATAAGGTAATTCTCAAGAATGATTTAGGTGAGTTGTTGTGTCAAGTCTATATTGCGCCAATTCAGTCAGGAAACTTGCAAGTACATTGGCCAGAAGGGAATGTGTTATTAGATAAAAGTAAGCGATCGCTTGAAGGTGTTCCTGATTATAATGCAATAGTACGCTTAGAAAAGCAAACCTAATATTAACGCTTTCCGACTGCTACGCTCAACTTAATATAACTCCAAAACTTGCAGCCATGTCTGTCGCCAAAGATTTTGAAACCCCAGAAGATGTTATATTTCCACCAGGGGATTTAGAAAGTAATGAGCCACCATTGGAAACATACCTACATTTGCAGCAAATGCTGCTATTGATAAAATGCCTTGATTGGTGGTGGCGAGACCACAACGACTTTTTTGCTGCCGGCAATCTTAGCATTTATTACAGTCCACGCCAGCTTAAATCCCAAGACTTTCGGGGGCCAGATTTCTTTGTCGTGTTGGATACTGAACGCAAACCCCGTGATAGTTGGGTTGTTTGGGAAGAAGACGGCAAATATCCGAATTTGATTATAGAACTACTTTCAAAGTCAACCGCAGCGACTGACAAGGGCTTAAAAAAACAAATTTACCAAGATATCTTTCGCACTCCTGAATATTTCTGGTTTGACCCCAAGAATTTAGAATTTGCTGGGTTTATTTTGTTGGGTGGTACGTATCAACCTATAGAACCCAACCCACAAGGATTGTTGTGGAGTCAGCAGCTAAATTTGTACTTGGGCGTTTATGAAAATCAATTACGCTATTTCAATGCGGAAGGACAGTTAATGCCTACACCTGAAGAAATTGCACTGTGGGAAACGGAACACGCCGAACAAGAAAGACAACGCGCTGAACGCCTAGCAACCAAATTACGAGAACTGAATATTGACCCAGAAAATTTCTAATAAAGGTGCTTACTCAGTGATGTGAAGTTTATTTAACAAAAATTGGCTTGTTTGAAAGCTGATACTAGAGTTATTTCCAAGGCATAAACCAATCCGGTTAAGTTCAGTAAATTTAACATTTTTGTTGTTTATTATTAGTCATGGCAAACCTAGATTTACTACTCTATTACGACTAGCAATTATTATTCCACTGGCATCAAATTCATATTAGGATCATTTATTCTCAACAACTTCTATACCTGTCCTAGCTACTGATTTAATATCAACACCCTGAGCGTTTAGCAGCACTATTATAGTAGTATTTTGATTGGGGAGATATGCCAGCAATGTTGTGAAGCCATAAGCTATACCACTATGGCCAATTGCTTTTTCCATAGGAGATGAGAAGCGTTCTACACCTAACCCATAGCTATAGCTTTCGCCATTATCTTTAAATTTCAGCATTTCTTTCATCATCTTTGACGAAAGTAAGCTTTTTTTGACAAATAGCGCTTTAGCGAACTTGGCTAAATCCTCTGCTGTTGAAACCAATCCACCATCTCCCAAACCATTGCCATCATTGACATCGGCGTAGCTATCTAGCTTACCATCCTTATTGCGATCGCTATAACCTGTAGCTACTTCGCCAATTGTCGGTTCGCGCAATTCTGTGAAGGTATGTTTTAATCCCAATGGTTTTAAAATCTGACTGCGGATTGCTTGGGCGAGAGTTCCCCTAGTGATATTTTCAACAATCAGTTCCAAAAGAATGTAGTTGCAATCAGTATAAATAAATTTTTCTCCGGGATTTGCCTTTGGTTCTTCTTGGTACATATACGGAATAGCTTCTCTGGCTGTCCAAGGCTGCGAGCGACTTCTTTTTGCAGTAGCTTGAATAAACTCTTTTGTATCTAGGTATTCAGCAACACCACTGGTATGGTTGAGCAATTGACGAACTGTAATTTTATCGCTGTTGACAATATGAGGAGTGATGTCTCTTGGTAAGTATGTTGCGATCGCCCCATCTAATCTTATCTTCCCTTGCTCTACTAATTTCAGCACAACCACCGCCATAAAAGTTTTACTCATACTGGCGATGGAAAAACCATCCGTGGTTTTCATCCGGGTTTTTGTTGACAAGCTATTGACACCAGATGCTCCCACCCAAGAACCTTTGGGTGTAGAAATATACATTACTGCGCCAGGAATTTTTTCTTCAACAACTATCTCATTTAAGAGTGTCTGTAGTTGAGAACTTTTTCCGACGGTGGAGGTAGACATGATTTGTTTAGCAAAAGATTTTTCAATTACTTTTTGACTAATGTTATTACCCACTAGATATCCTGCTAAACCAAGAGAAATCACAAAGACTATTGCAAATAAAATTTTCCTGAAAGCCAAAAATTTTAGGTTCATTTTACTTCCTAAACAGAAACCTAGCAATTTAGTTCAACTGAACAAAGTAGTTGGTGAGCATCAAAGAGACATCTGATATACAAATAGCATTACTCTGTTTCCAGATTAGTATCAAAATTTCAATTTACCAACTCTCATAAATATGACAATGCAAACTAAAAGCAAAACCCAAGCCACTGTTTGGGTAATGGAAAAAGGTCAAGTCCGGCCTCGTTTAGATCATCTCACTACTGAGGAACCTTTGGAAATTCGCCTTACCCCTTTCCAGAAGACGGTAGCTGTAACAATGCGAACACCAGGGGCAGATTTTGAACTAGCAGCTGGTTTTCTCTACAGTGAAGGAGTGGTTAGCCGCAGAGAAGATATCCGACGGATAAGCTACTGCGTTGATGAATTAGTAGATGGCGAGCAACGCCATAATATCGTAAATGTAGAATTGCGGGATGGGTTGATTCCAGACTTACAGCCTTTGGAACGTCATTTTTACACTAGTAGCGCCTGTGGGGTGTGCGGTAAAGCTAGCCTTGAGGCTTTGCGTATGCGGGGATGTCCCATGATTCCTTCTGGCCCAACGGTAACACCTGAAATCGTATACAGCTTACCTGATAAGCTCCGCGCGGCTCAAGGTATCTTCAGGGCTACAGGAGGTTTGCACGCTGCGGCTATCTTCGATACTCAAGGAAATTTATTGAACCTGCGGGAGGATGTTGGGCGACACAATGCTTTGGATAAATTGATTGGTTCAGCTTTTCTCAGTGACGAGTTGCCTTTAAATAATTGTATTGTCTTAGTGAGCGGACGCTCTAGTTTTGAAATTTTGCAAAAGTCTACAACTGCTGGAGTTCCCATTGTTTGTTCTGTTTCCGCTCCCAGTAGTTTAGCAGTGTCTGTCGCCAAAGAATTTGGGATTACCCTAATTGGATTTTTGCGCGGAGAACGGTTCAATATTTACACTGGTTTACAAAGAATAAACACCCTAGAGCAACAGTAGACTCTCAAACCTCCATTCAATCAACCATTTTTTGTACCTAAGATTATATTTAGGATTTGTCTAATGACTAATGAATTTTCATCAAATATTGTGTCAATGTAAACGCATCTACACCCAATTCAGTCCGCTCTTGGGCGGCTATTATACCTGCTTGGGAATGCCACCAAGCAGCAGTTGCTACTATATCTTCTACGGGAATCTGTTTAGTTGCTGCTTGCGCCAACAATCCACCCAGTAGCCCAGTTAACACGTCACCGCTACCGCCACGCGCCAGGGCGGGTGTACTTTCAGGAACGATCCAAACACCACCTTGAGGGTTTGCGATCGCAGTTCTTGCCCCTTTCAACAACACCACCGCTCCACTTTGCGCTGCTGCTTCCTGTACTGCTTTCACCCTGTCATTTTTGGCATCGGCGACATCAGGAAACAATCGCTGGAATTCGCCAGTGTGGGGTGTGAGTACGGTTACGGCAAGACGTTTTTTTAAAGTAGCGATCGCTCCCATTTGTGCGAGGATATTTAAACCATCGGCATCGAGAATTAAAGGGCGATCGCTCTTAATTACCTCTTGGACAACGGGAGTAGCATCTCGTGTTAAACCGGGGCCACAAGCGATCGCATTAAAGGAACTCAGATCGGTGTTTTCTGGTAATTGTAGGTGAGCAATGGCTCCACTTTCCGTCTCTGGACAACCGACAATTAGCGCTTCTGGCAAGTGTGACACCAAAAGAGATTTCAACGATTCGGGTACGGCAATGGAAAGCATCCCCACACCACTAGCCCTAGCACCCAAACCAGTTAAAATTGCTCCACCTGCATAGCGCCGCGAACCACAAATCAACAGTAAATGTCCTTCCTGATATTTGTGGGTAACTGGTGGACGAGGTAGAGGTAGAGTAGCGAGTGCCATTGCTGGCGTAATGCGTTTAATCCTGGGTGCGTCTTTTAAAACAGCTTCTACATCAGCTAAAGGAATATCAAAATCGATTAACTCAGCTTTGCCGAGATATTCCAGCGCCCGATCTTGGAAGAAAGCTAGTTTCCATAAACCTAAACAAAAAGTATGAGTAGCGCGAATGGCAGTTCCTAATACAACGCCAGTGTCGGTGTGTAAACCTGAAGGTAAATCGATACTATAAATTGGCACAGACAATTCATTTAGCTGATTAATTGCAGAGGCGATGGGATCGGTGAGGTTTCTTTCTAAACCAAACCCAAACAAGCCATCAATCAACAAATCAGAATCTGGCAGTTGCTCAATTGTTTGATAAATTGGAATGCCCAAACTTTGAGCATATTGTAAGTGCTGTGAAGTTAATTCCTTAAGCTTAGAGAAAGGAGAATAAATCCAAACCTCATCCCCGCGAAAGTATAATTCACGGGCTACTACTAAAGCATCCGCGCCATTATGACCGGGGCCAACAAGAATTCCGACACGATATCCCCTTTTTAAAGAGATGTTTGAAGGAACATAGCCTCCCTTATTAAGGGGAGCCAGCGCCGTCTTCTCCCAAGGGGAGACGCTAAGGGCGATGGAGTCTCCCCAAGTGGAGCGACTGGCGTAGGTTGGGGGGATCTCTTGAATGCGACGAGCAATTAATCCCGCCACCTTTTCCATCAAAGCTACTACAGGCATTCCCGCAGCAAAGATGCGATCTTCAATATCGTGCATTTGCCCAGCAGTTACTACCACTTGCGAAATTTTTTCTTGCCTATTCTGCATTAGTGTTGATTCCTGTTGAGGGTAGCGGGGCCTTTAGAGGATGTTTGAAAAGTCCTCTCATTGGTAGCAAAACATTTCAGATCCCCCTAAATCCCCCTTAAAAAGGGGGACTTTTATTCCGATTCCCCCCTTTTTAAGGGGGGCTAGGGGGGATCTCTAAGTGCCTAAAATCACAGCCAAATACTTTTCAAACAACCTCTTAGACCATACTGAGTTATGAGTTTTAAGATAACTGAAACCTTAGCAGATTTCAAAACCCTTCATACAAAATAACCGTTAATAGTATCAGGACAAGGAAATTATTTCAAATAACTCCCCTTTATAAGGCAACGGTGTACACACAAGTCGCAAAAACTTCATCCACCAAAGATTCGCGCTGCATTACGCTGGCGTGACAAAGCTAAAACGCATTTGTTATTTCGGGGTACTCATTTGTTATTTCGGCATACTCATTTGTTATTTCGGCATACTCATTTGTTATTTCGGCATACTCATTTGTTANTTTCGGCATACGCATTTGTTATTTCGGCATACGCATTTGTTATTTCGGCATACGCATTTGTTATTTCGGGGTACTCATTTGTTATTTCGGCATACGCATTTGTTATTTCGGCATACGCATTTGTTATTTCGGCATACGCATTTGTTATTTCGGCATACTCATTTGTTATTTCGGCATGTCCATAACACACCCTACGAAACTACTAGAAGAGTTGAAACCTATACTGGTCATACTTGTGTGTACACCGTAGCCTTATAAAGGGGAGGGAACCGGATTTTCTGTTTCCACCCTTTACAAGGGGGGATTAAGGGGGGGTAATTCAACTAGCACCTTAAGTTGACACCTATAGGAATCATATTTGATTTTTGAAAAAATATAAGTATTTGTAGGGTGTGTTAGACGGAACGTCGTAACGCACCATCAGCTTGGGATGGTGCCGTACTCTCCCTGCTAACGCACCCTACCTAAGATTTCAAAAATCAAATACTAGTAGTCTGTCAAATTCATTTTGACGGTTAGAGAGACGCGATAAATCGCCGTCTCTACAGGAAATTTATCCATCAATTATTTATTGACAGACTATTAGTCCTATATGAGCATTGTTATGCCCTTACCACGCGATCTATTTACCTGAAAATAGCTGTAATTAAAAATTATTTGTTGAGTCTACTTTGTTTCTGCAATTGGTTGCACGCGCAAACCCTCCGTCTCATCAACCGTAGGATTGGCAATCAGCGATTCATTTCCTGTCAGACCGGATGTAATTTCTACTTCAGTACCATAATCTCGCCCAACGCCAACTTTTTGATAATGTACTGTTTGGTTTTTAGTTATAGTTGCTACCTGTGTACCTTTGGCATCAATGACTAAAACACTATCAGGCACAACAAAGGGAGGATTAGTGCGGTTAATGGCAAATTTGACACTGGCATACATCCCAGGTCGCAGCGCCCCGTCCAAATTATCGATTTTTAGTTGTGTTAGCAAAGTACGAGTATTTGGATCTATGGCGTTGCTAGTACGTACTACTTTACCCGTAAATACTCGTTGTGGTAACTC
The DNA here is from genome assembly GCF_002245975.1 of Nostoc sp. 'Peltigera membranacea cyanobiont' 213. Classification (NCBI taxonomy): domain Bacteria; kingdom Bacillati; phylum Cyanobacteriota; class Cyanophyceae; order Nostocales; family Nostocaceae; genus Nostoc; species Nostoc sp. 'Peltigera membranacea cyanobiont' 213. The sequence continues at coordinate 9,319 of NZ_NOLI01000041.1, forward strand.
TCTGACTGTAATTTGTGCTGTTTGTCCAGTGTTAAGTAAAGCTGATGAACTTTGGGGGACATTCACGTTCACATTTAGGGCATCGTAAGCAGCAATGGTATAAAGGCTGGTATTTCCAGTATTTGTACTACCATTACCTGATGTAATCAGAACACCTGTATTTACGTTACGGGCTGTGACTACTCCTGCGAAGGGAGCAGTGACTTTCTTATAAGACTGCAATATGGTATTACGCTGGTAGTTTGCTTGAATGGCGTAGGCGTTAGCTTGGGCTACCTTCACATTGGCAGAGTCAGAACTGATAGTATTTTGTGCGGCTTCAACGTTGGCCAGGTTCGCCTGATATGTGGCGTATTTTGTATCTGCATCTTGTTGAGCTACTGCACCTTGCTTGACAAGAACTTGCCAGCGCTCCCAGCTTTGACGGGCAATTAATAAATTAGCACGGGCTTGCTTCAAATCAGAAACACCTTTAGCTAAACTAGCACGGCTTTGCAGCACGTTAGCTTGTGCTTGGATTAACTCTGCCTTTGCTTGCAAAACTTGCTGATCTATGTCTGGTGAATCGATTTCTGCTAACAACTGACCAGCGCGGACGCGATCGCCAATATCAGCATACCATCGCCGCAAATACCCAGTACTGCGAGCATAGACGGTGGTTTGATTAAGGGCTACAACACTCCCAGGTAGTTCCAAATTGCTAACACCAGTAGCGCGACGGGGAGTCATAACGTTAACTGAGGGGATAGTGCTAGCTTCCTTGACTGCTGCTTGTAATTCTGACCTTTGGGTTAACCGAGGCAAAATACCTATGGTTAAGAGAGTACCAAAAAAAACAACACCAATTACAGCCCAACCAATTCCACCAATGCCGCGTCTTTGTTTTCTAGAAGTCGTTTCTTGTTCAGAATCAGGAGATGGAGGATGTTGAGAATCCATAGTTTAGCTGTCCCATATTATCTAATTTGCATCCATTCAGCAGCTAGAGTCATTACCAATGATGGTAATGACTATTTTGTGAGTTGCTTATGATTTGCCTTGGGATGATGACAAGGAGTAGGCAGTGTGTGGATCGGAGAAATTTAAATCGTCATCATCCTCAATAGGACGAGGTTGTTGACGGCGGAATATGCTATACACCACAGGTACAAAAATCAGAGTAGCAACTGTTGCAGCTGACAAACCACCAATGACAGCGCGACCCAAAGGTGCATTCTGCTCGCCACCTTCACCAAGACCGAGAGACATTGGCACCATACCAATGAGCATGGCTAAGGCAGTCATTAACACCGGACGCAACCGCGTATATCCCGCCGCTTGTGCTGCTTGATAGGCATTTTGTCCTTCTAGACGCTGTTCATTAGCAAAAGCGATCATCAGAATACTGTTTGATGTCGCCACACCTATACTCATAATTGCACCCATTAAGGAAGGAACGCTGAAGGTCGTGCCGGTGACAAATAGCATCCAGACAATACCAGCCAAGGCACTCGGCAGTGCCATCATGATAATTAGGGGATCGAGCCAAGATTGGAAATTTACTACCATTAAGCAGTAAACCAGCACGATTGCAAACACAAGTCCTAAACCGAGTCCCAGAAAGGAAGAGTTCATTGTTTGCACTTGCCCACGAATATTAATCTGACTACCGCGAGGCAATTTTTTCTGATAATCAGCGATAATTCGATTCACATCGCGAGCAACTCCCCCCAAGTCACGACCGGAGGAGTTAGCGTAGATATCGAAAACCGGCTGAATATTGTAGTGATTAACAACTTGCATTACTCTATCGCGTCTGACAGTAGCCAAATTACCCAAAAGTTGGGGTGCGGTTTGACCGTTGCCAACGGGCATATTCTTGAGGCTGTCAATAGAGTCAATTTTATACTGGGGAACTTGGACAGCAAGGGTGTAACTCACGCCTTTTTTGGGATCGAGCCATTGGTTGATTGCGGCTTGACCGCTTGAGCTTAAAGAAGTGAGGACGCTATTAGCAACATCACGCTGTGTCATTCCCAGTTGTTGAGCCTCGGTGCGGTCTACATCCAGGTGTAACTCTGGAGCATCGACAACTTGCTGCATGTGTACATCTACAGCCCCAGGAACGCGCGTCATCCGGGCTTCGATTTGTTTGGCTATTTCAAAATTGCCCTTTGAGTTTTTTAGAGGCCCAGATATTTGCACGTCAACAGCAGCAGGTAAACCGAAATTCAGAATTTGAGTAACAATATCTGCTGGCTCAAAAAAGAAGGTATAGCTGGGAAATGTCGCTTTTAATTTCTGGCGGAGTTGCTTAACATAAGAGAAAGTTGAACCAGATTCTTTTAGGGATACAAGAATATCAGCATCAGCCGGGCCAATTGTGGCTCCGTTGTAGCCATAAGTAAGGTTAATACCACTGTTGGGTAAGCCGATGTTATCCAGAATTATCGAGAGATTTTCTTTTGGTACAGTCTGGCGGATAACATTTTCGACTTGGCTGACAATTCTTTCTGTCTCTTCTAAACGAGTGCCAGGTAAGGCACGAACGTGGAGACTAAACTGACCACCATCGACTTGAGGGAAAAAGTCTTGACCGACGAAGGGTAGCAAAACTCCGGCACTGACTATAAAAGCACCAAACAGCACAAAAACTATGCGGCGGTAATTTAATGCTGAGGTCAGGACATTGTAGTACCAACTGCGAAATTTCTCAAATACTCGGTTAAACTTCTCGTGTTGCTGCCAGATCCAATCTTTTTTATTTGTGGTTGTGGCTGTAGTTTGGTGGTTTTCATGACCATTACCATTATCGTCTAAGGCTTCGGTGTGGCGATCGCCATGACCATTACGATCCTCGCTTTCTCTGTGCAAGTGAGCTTCATAAGGTAGCAGATAGCTGGCCATTGTCGGGACTACAGTCCGAGATAGCACATAAGAAGCAAGCATACCAAATACTACCGCCATCGCTAGCGGCACAAATAGGTACTTTGCCACTCCACTGAGAAACACCACCGGCACAAAGACTATACAAATACATAATGTGGCGACGAATGCTGGTGTGGCGATTTGCTGCGCCCCATCTAAGATTGCTCGCTTGATTGCTTTACCTTGTCCGAGATTTCGGTGGATATTTTCAATTTCTACTGTGGCATCATCGACAAGAATACCGACAGCTAAGGACAAACCACCCAAAGTCATAATGTTGAAAGTTTGTCCCAAACGACTCATTACGATAATCGAAACCAGCATCGACAGGGGAATCGATACGGCGACAATTACAGTGCTGCGCCAACTTCCCAGAAAAATCAAAATCATCAGCGCGGTGAGAACTGCTGCAATCAATCCTTCTTTGAGAACGCCTTGAATGGAAGCTTTCACAAATAGAGATTGATCGAACAAAAACGCTAAATTCAGTTCTGGGGGTAAGGTGGATTGGATGCGAGGCAAAGCTTTTTTCACCCGATCGACGATCTCAATTGTCGAGGCACTGCCACTCTTAAGGATACTAAGTAAACTCGATCGTCTCCCATTCTGACGGACAATGTTCGCCTGCACACCAAAGCCATCTCTTACTTGCGCGACATCACGAATGTAAGTCACATTGCCATTAACTTGCTTAATTGGCAAGTCGTTGAGCGCTTCCACCACGTCTGGACTATTATTGATTTGCACGGCGAACTCACGAGTGCCTATCTTCATCCCGCCCGCCGGCAAAACCAGGTTTTGGGCGCTAACAGCGTTAGTCACATCTTGAGCAGAAATACCTTTAGCCAACATCGCCTGGGGATCGATATCAACCATTATTTGCCGAGCTTTACCGCCATAAGGCAGAGGTACACTCGCTCCTTGCACTGTTGCTAGTTGGGTGCGGACGAAGTTGGTAGCATAGTCGTTGAGGGCTTGTTCTGGCAAGCTTTTGCTACTAACACTCATCTGAATAATCGGCACGCTGGAAGCGTTGTATTGAATGATGAATGGCGGTGTAATACCGGGTGGCAAAGGGCGGAGAATGGTTTGACTGACAGAGGTGATTTGAGCGACTGCTGAGGCTATATTGACGCTTGGTTGGAAAAAAACTTTGACGACGCTAACACCACTTAAGGATTGAGATTCAATGTGTTCGATGTCACTAACGGTTGTTGTCATGGCGCGTTCGCTAATTGTCACGATTCGCTCTGCCATTTCCTCAGATGTTGTGCCAGTATAAGTCCAAACTATACTGACAACTGGAATATTGATTGCGGGAAAAATATCAACCGCCGTGCTAAATATCGTTATTACACCCAAGATCACAATCATCAAGGCAGCGATCGCGAATGTATACGGAAGACGTAAAGCAATTTTTACGATCCACATGCAATTTCCTTTTAAATGGGTTTAGCGCTCTACTGTTGCGAAAAAATAATTTAGAATCTTTATTTTTACAAGTACAAGTAACTTTTCTCAAGATATTGTATATGACAATTCTCTGCCTCGCAAAAATCACAAGCTGAATTGAGCCTCTTCTTGTCGAGTTTTAGGGGCGGGGATCGTCAAAGTTAAACCAATAAAGTGATATTTAAACCACCGCCAACCCTAGAAAAACCAAAGTTTATTCATCATTCTCTGCTCAATGCTGACATCGCTGGAATCTTTGTGTTACAACTTGGCAGATCGATTTGATACATGGAGTGAGTGAATCAGATTTTGGGAATAATCCTCATAGTGTTTGAAAGCATCGTTTTAGTTAGGCTCACGCTATGAGAGCGCGATTTCTAGGGAAAAAGCGGATTTTTGGCTGTTTATTTCTTGTATTTTGCTGGATTTTGTGGATATGTTCGGCATTAATTCCAGCCTACGCAACGTCTAGCGGTTCTATTGATACTCTGCGACAACAGCAGCAACAAATGAACCAGCAGCATCAGAGTGTGATTAACGAGCGCGATCGTTTAACAAATCTTCAACAAGAGGCTCAAAAACACCTCACTGGTTTAAAGCAAAATCTGCAAACCACAGATAGCTATATTCAAGAGAGCGAATCTCGATTACAACTCGCTACTCAACGCCTCCAGCAGTTGGAAACTGATTTAGCTGTAGCACAACGTTCCTACGAGGAGCGGCAAATAGCAACAGTAGCACGATTGCGTTATCTCCAGCGATCGCCAGCATCTGTAGGATGGGCTGTTTTGCTCCAAAGTCGAAATATCAGCGATTTTATCAGTCGTCGTCATCAGTTGAAGTTAGTGTATCAGGCAGACCAGAAAATTTTGGTAAAACTCAACGCCCAAGCAATCCTGCTTAATAAACAAAAAACGAATGTAGAACAGCAAAAAAATGAAATTGCTTTAATTCGTGAGCAAATGCTGGCACAAAAAGCCGATTATCAAACTCAGGCGCAGTCACAATCAGAAATGATTCAACGCCTCAATAGCGATCGCCTCGCCTTGGAAGCAGCACAAAATCAGCTAGAAAGAGATTCCAAAAATCTGGAAGTCTTGATTCAACAAAAGGTAGCAGAAGCTGAAGAGGCGCAAGCAAAAACCAACAGCCGGACAACTATAATTCGGGGAACTGGTGTAATGGCATATCCTAGCGATGCTGCTACTAGCAGTCCCTTCGGTTGGCGGATACACCCAATCCTTGGCTATCGTCGCTTTCACGCTGGGTTGGATTTTGCCGCTAGCTATGGCAGTAAAATTCGAGCAGCCGATTCGGGCAGAGTAATTTTTGCTGGGTGGTATGGTGGTTATGGCAGAGCGGTAATTATCGACCACGGCAATGGTATGACTACACTCTACGGTCATACCAGCGAGTTATATGTTACCGAGGGACAAGCAGTTGAACGCGGACAAGCGATCGCTGCTGTCGGTTCCACAGGTTTCTCAACTGGCCCCCACCTCCACTTTGAAGTCCGTCGGAATGGTACACCCGTAGACCCAGCTAATTATCTGTGAACCCAAAAACCAAGTTTCTATAGGCTGCAAATTTTATCACAGACATGCTATAATGTTTAAGACTAAAGGGCGCGTAGCTCAGTGGATAGAGCAACAGATTCCGGTTCTGTGGGTCGGGGGTTCAAATCCCTCCGCGCTCGTTACCTTTGTAAGACTAACCACAAAATCGAAAGGTTATTTTCTCTCAAGGGATAAACCAAATTAACCCGATGAGACAGAGTTGTAAAGGAGAGCAGCAAGACAGAAAAATTATAAGTTAGACCTAGTAATATAATTTTTTGTTATAAGTTACTTATAAAACCTGTCTCCGATAATTCCTAAGAACTTGCTAGAAAATTTTTAATAAATATAATCTATACTAAACTTGACTTTTTTAAAATCTTGTGCATCAACAATGTGCTGATTTTATAATATTTTATAATATTTTATAATAGCGCTGTATCTGCGTTAAAGTGCTATTACCTGTATTCATGTATACACTTCAGTATGCAAAACTGGGCGTTGCAGAATATAAATAGAAATTAGGGCAATCCCTATGAAATGTCCAAGGTGTGAATCAACTCATACTCGTAAAAATGGGCGGCAACGCGATCGACAAAATTAGGCGTTACATAATTGCGGGATGATTTTGGAATTTGCATCAATTAAGAATCACCGCGTCTTTACGTCTCCGTGTCAGTCTCAATTATCCCATTATTCAGCAATGCCTAAGTTTTTCGTGAGCAACCAAAATAATTTTTTCGGTTTCTTCCCAGCCAATGCATTTATCAGTTACAGAAATACCATATTTTAATTCTTCTTGTTTCCCAGTAATTGGTTGACTACCTTCATACAAATTTGATTCCAGCATCATGCCAACTATTGATGTATTACCATCCACTATTTGCTGAACAATATTTTCTAAGACAGCACCTTGTAATTTGTAATCTTTATTGGTATTGCCGTGGCTACAGTCGATAACAATTCTCGGTGGTAAATTTGCCTGTTTTAACTTTTCTTCTACCAATTTTACATTTGCTGGATCGAAGTTAGGTTGACTACCACCCCTTAAAATTACGTGCCCGTAGCCATTACCTTTAGTTTGAAAAACGCTGACTTGTCCGTTTTGATTAATTCCCAGAAAATTATGTGGGTTTCCAGCAGATTGCAGGGCATTCAAAGCTACTTGGATATTGCCATCAGTACCGTTTTTAAAACCCACAGGCATCGAAAGTCCACTTGCCATTTCGCGGTGAGTTTGGGATTCGGTTGTGCGTGCCCCAATGGCAGACCATGTAATCAGTTCGCTAATATATTGAGGGATGATTGGATCTAGTGCTTCTGTACCCGCAGGTAGTCCTAATTCTGTAATTTTTAATAACAGATCCCGTGCAATTAATAAACCATTCTCTACATGGAAAGAATCATCCATATCTGGATCGTTAATCAATCCTTTCCAACCAACAGTTGTTCTTGGTTTTTCAAAGTACACTCGCATAATTAGTAGCAGCTTATCCTGAACTTGTTCGGATAACGCTTTCAACCTTTCAGAATATTCGAGCGCTGCTTTTGGATCGTGAATTGAGCATGGGCCAACTACTATAAATTTTCTCCGATCCTGAAAATCTAGGATACCTTCTATTTCCTGCCTGTATGCTAAAACTCTTTGTTCGGCTAATTGTGTTAAAGGTAATTTTGATTTGATTTCATTGGGAGTTAATAAAATGCGATCGTTCTCAATATTAGCGTTGTCGATATTACTGTTAAATAATTTGTTGTGCATGGGGATGCTCTGACAATTTTATATACGCACTTCAATTCAGGAGTGTAACACAAACTCATGAAATTTTAAAACAGCTTATTTCTGGCTTGACAAATTTATAGTTAAACTGTATGTGATGAAAAAAATAACTGAAAAAGGGAAATATTTCCCCCTTTTTCTTTGCTATTGTAATACTGGCTCAGTCATGATATATCATTATTGCCATACAAAAACTTTGGCTTCGTATGGTCCCAAATCAACTGTGATGCCTTCTTCAACAGCTTCGACATCATAATTGCCTGTCCACTCGTGCCATGTTCCACCGCTTCCTAAATTAGCAACATGATAGCCACCGAGAAAGTTTTCTGAGAAATTTGCTATTACGACTACACGAGAACCTTCATCATTCCAACGAGTATAAGCTAATACTTTTGCATCTGCATTCTCGTGGATAAAATCAATATTTTCTGTGTAGAGAGCGTGATTACTTTTACGCAGGTTGGTTAAGCCTTTGTATGATTCAAATAAACCACGATTTAAATCGTTACCTAATAGTGTCCAGTCAATTTTGGATGATTCAGGTTGTTTCGGTTTATACTCTCCAAATTCCTCTCCCATCCAAATTAAAGGTACACCAACAGCAGTCATTAAGATGGCGACTCCTAACTTAGCCCGCCTGAAGGCTTCTTCGTCAAAAATCTCACGGTTCCCCAGTTCTACCATGACATGGTTATGGTCGTGGTTGGTGAGGTAATTTACTACATTCGTGGCACCTAAGAAGCCTTGACGTTTGCAGTCAATGACATCTTTGAGACGCTCTAAATCAAATGTATCACCGCAGATATGTTCTAGAATGCAGTGATAGAAACTGTCATGCCAACAACCATCCATTGGCCCATCTATATTAGTAATGCTGGTAGTTTCAGGAATGTGTTCGGCAATATTATAAAAAGGCTTCATGCTAGCAGTATTTTTAGCTTCCTGAACAATCCAGTGCATGAAGTCGTAATTAGCAATTTGCCGTGCTGCATCATAGCGAATACCATCAAGATGATATTCTCCAATCCAAAAACGAATTACCTCACTAATAAATTTCCGTGCTGGATGAATCTCTAATTTTTCGTCATAATGTTCGTAATTAAACTCAGGCCCCCAGTTATTATCAGGATCGCGAGGTTCATGATGATACCAATAATCGTGGTCAATTTGTGTTAAAGGAGCAGATGCTTCTGAGTGATTATAAATACCGTCAATAATTATACGAATGCCTCTGCCGTGACACTCATCAATCAAATTTTTCAATTCAGCAGTAGAACCATAACTTGATTCTGTTGCAAAAAAGTGGCGGGGATTATAACCCCAACTATAATCACCAGGATATTCTTTGAGTGGCATTAACTCAATAGCATTAATTCCTAGTTCACATAAATAATCTAACTTTTCAATGACGTGTTTATACTTGCCTCGTGCATAAGGATCGTCCTCACCACCAGAAAAGTCACCAACGTGTAATTCATAAATTACTAATTCGTGGTCAGCAGGTAAAGGTTTATCATCATGTTGCCAATGGTATGTATCGGTAATCTTTTTTCCATCTTTTACATGGATAACACCATCATCTTTTCCACTCAGTTCATCTATATCAGTTGCACAGGGGTCTGTAACATCAACCCATTGTTCTGGTTCAAAAAACCATGAATTTGATTGGACACGAAATTTATATTTATAATCGCCATCTTCTAGTTCAACACTTGTACGAAAATAACCATCATCACCTTTTTCCATTGGAATTTCTTGCCAATCAGAAAAAGAACCAATTAATGCGGCTCCTTTGTTGTAAGGTGCAAATAAATTAAATTCAATTGGCTTTGCCATAGAAGTGTTTGTAATATCAAGGGTTCATATAAGTATTCTCTAATGCTCAATTGAATTAGCAAATCGCTCTAGAGAAATAATTATATAAATAGCGCTTCTATCTTCAGGAGTAATTTATAAATACCTTATAAAAATCATTGTTTTTTGACAATTTTTGACTATCGATCGGATTGTTTTTTTGAATTTGTATATAAATTTTATATTATATGTTTTTTCGTTAAAAATACTACTAGCTTTAAAATATTTTTGTAGTAAAGCACAAAGTTTTAATAAATAAATTAATGGCTTTTTGTTGAGTTCTGAAATAGCAGATATTTAGCAATCAATATCTGCTATGGGACTTCCAAATAAAAAAATATCCCAAATTTTCTTGTGGGACGGGCAAGATGCCCATCCCCAATATTAGGATGGGCATCTTGCCCGTCCCACAAATGAATAATTTATTTCTTGGAAAGCCCTATTTCAGATTAATCAATTTTGCCGTTAGTTTGTTGTAGATAACTTAAAAACCAATTTGCCGCCGTCGCTCTGCGAGTTTGCCGAGGCCCAAATTCTCCAATTTTGTAACCTTTGAAACCAAGTTTCTCCTTGAGCATTTGTTTATTTTCAGCAGGAATAGAACGGGTCAACTTGACTATTGCAGGGCGAGACTCTATGAAATCTGGTGGTTGGGGGTACTCATCTTGCCATTCTGGTGCAACTTGGCTATTTTCCCATTGTGCAGTTGAGGAATCATAGCGATATCCTAAATAATGCCATAGCAACTGGTTAACTGTGGCATCATCAAGTTTATCGTCAATAATTGCCCAAATTGTTTCTGTATTTAGTGGTGGCAGGTTAGACATGTGTGATTAAAAACAGATAGTGTATACATAAACTAGGTAGACTGGAATCGTAAAGATTAGACCAGTTTATGCAGAATTCTACAGCACTACCAAAGATCGTCCGTGCCCATGTATTCATTTCTGGCCGAGTCCAAGGAGTGGGCTATCGCTATTCCACTGTGGATACAGCTAGACAGTTGGGATTAACCGGTTGGGTGCGAAATCTCCCCGATAGTCGAGTAGAGGCAGTCTTTGAAGGGGCGCGAGAGGTTGTAGATAACATGGTTCGCTGGTGTCATTCTGGGCCACCTGCTGCTGTGGTTAAAGATGTTGTGGTTGAGTATGAAGTCCCTGAAGGGTTACAAAGATTTGAAGTTAAGCGGGTTGAATAGAAAGTCATGCTAATATGCAGCTTTAGATACTGCATTTGCTGGGCATTAAAATCACATAAATTAGCGATCGCTAATGACAATATGAGGATGGGCTAAATTTGCAATCATACTTTGTATGGTAGTTCTGCACGCACTTTCAAATTTCATCGACTGCGATTTTGTTATCAGCGATTCAACTCCGAGTTATTGGTATGAAGGGCGTTGTCTCCAAAGTGGCGATCGCTTAAAATTACCCCGCACCTCAATGTCTGAAGCGATCGCCCACGGACTAATGCAACAGCTTGCTAAAAATGACTGTTATTCTCGTGAAGGCAAGATGTATGGAATACTGTTGGTTGAACTGCTTAATGGCGAACAACGAATACTAAAAGCTTTCTCCGGTCTTTTAAATGGTTGCAGTGTAGTTGAAGGGTGGGTTCCACCAATTCCAGGACGGGACGAAGTTGCTTTGGAGGAAGCCCGCACTTTAGCACAGTTGGACGCGATTAAACAGGAAATCCTTAGCCTGAAGCAACTAACCGAACGCCAGCAATATGAAACTTTATCCGATGATTTTGAGCAACAATTGCAAGCAATGAGCGATCGCCATCGCCATTGCAAACATCAACGACAGCAAAAACGCCAGCAAATCTGCAATATACTTACTCCAGAAGCACTCGCGATTGCCCTTGAACAACTAGACGAAGAAAGTCGTCAGCAGGGAATTGAACGACGACAACTTAAACGCCAGCAAAATGAAGTATTACAGCCCCTTCAGCAGTTAATTGCAGCAACGGATACGCGAATTAGCGAACTGAAACAACAGCGTAAAGCGCTATCCCGTCAATTACAAGCTCAGATGCACGCTACCTATAGCCTGACTAATTTTTCGGGGCGATCGCTATCATTGCAACAATTGATGCCGGGAGGTTTGCCTACTGGTACTGGTGACTGTTGTGCCCCAAAGTTACTGCATTATGCAGCAACACACAATTTAAAACCAATAGCAATGGCAGAGTTTTGGTGGGGTGCGTCTTCAGTAAATCAAGATAAAATTCAGGGAGAATTTTATGGCGCGTGTATTGAACGATGTCAGCCATTAATGGGATTTTTACTCTCAGGGTTAAGACCTAACCCCCCGGCCCCCTTCCCTGCAAGGGAAGGGGGAGATGTCATACCGATTATTTATGAAGACAAATGGTTAATTGCTGTAAACAAACCTGCTGGGTTACTTTCAGTACCTGGGCGTTATAGCGATCGCCAAGATAGTGTTTTGAGTCGCTTGCGTCATCTGTTACCGGATGGGATGATGCTTGTATCTGTGCATCGCCTAGATCGGGAAACTTCTGGGATTTTGTTGTTAGCACGCGATCGCCAAACCCACCGACAACTCAGCCAGCAGTTTCAGCAACGCCAGATTCACAAGGTTTATGAAGCCATACTTTCTGGTGTTGCGATCGCTGAACAAGGTGTAATTGACTTGCCATTGTGGGGAGATCCTGAAAATCGCCCTTATCAAAAAGTTGATTGGCAAAACGGTAAACCCAGCTTGACACAATTCCAAGTAATGGCGAGAGAACAAGATTACACTCGCGTAGAATTTACGCCGCTAACAGGACGTACCCATCAATTGAGGGTTCATGCAGCTGATACGCGAGGACTTGGGATAACTATTTTAGGCGATCGCCTTTATGGATGCGATGCAGTTACCAGTCGCCTACATCTGCACGCTAGGGAACTTCGCTTCAAGCATCCGCAATTAGAAAAAACCTTGTATTTACAAGCAATTACGCCTTTTTGATAGAATATCTCATTGACGATGATTAATTATTTGGTCACACGTCTAAAAAAATACTCTAAGCTAGGTTAAAAGGTACACAAGTGTAATACTAGGTTCCATGTCATTAACACTTCTAGGATTATTGGTATTAGTAGCCGGACTTATTGCTGCATTAGTACAAGCATTAATTGCAGAGTCTCAGGTGAGGGAGAAGTTACGTAGGTATGATACATTAGCTGACAAGGAAGAGTATCAACGGCAATTGGCATCAAATATTGATTTACTAGAAAATCAACAGCTATCTCTTAATACCCAAATCATAAATCTTCAACAGCAATTTTCTGAACTTGATGCAAAAACTTATCTTCAATCTATAGATTATTATGAGCCAAAGTATGAGTTTATCAGTTCTGAAGACTACATACATAGACTGAAGAATATCAAGTTACAACAGGAAAATATGGTAAAAAATAACCAAGCGTATATTTGTGATACTAAATGGACTGTTGGTGATAGTACAAGAAAAGGCGACAAAATGATAAACGACATTCTCAAATTGGTTGAGCTTGCGTTTGAAGAACGATGTAAGTATGCGGTAAAAGAAGTTAGATATAACAATGTTGACTCTTTGAAAAAGAGAATAAATAATACATTTAATAAATATAATAAATGTTTAAAAACCTTAAATTCTAAAATATCAGAAGAATATTTGCAATTGAAACTAATTGAGTTAGATTTACAGTACGAGCTAGAAGATAAAAAACAGCAAGAGCGTGAGAGAGAGCTAGAAAATAAAAAGCAAAACAAAGAACGTGAATCAATTGACAAGGCCAGACAGAAAGCTGAAGAAGCTGAAGAAAGAGAAATACTTCATCAACAAGAGCTTGAAAAAGTTAGACAAGAAATAGAACTGACTGAAGGCGAAAAGCGACAACAACTATATTTGAAAATTCAGGAACTAGAACGACAAATTGCTGAAGATAAAAGTGATCAAGAAAATGCTCTTTCTGAATCTAAAAGACTCAAGTCAGGATACATTTATATAATCTCTAATATAGGCTCTCTTGAACGAGATGTATACCGAATATGTAGAACAATTCGTAATAAAGAAGATGAATATATTAGGGACATGAACCCCGCAGTTCCATTTCAATTTGATGTCCACTTCAAAATATTCTCGGAAGATGCTTTTGATACATTGCAGCGCTTACATCAACGTTTCGATGATAAAAAGGTGAATACAGTTAACCCAAAGAGAGATTTTTTCAAAGTTTCAATGGATGAGATTGAGCAAGCTGTTAAAGAAATTCAGAAACAAACTGGCGTTTTAAGGATTGATGTATTTGAACGAGCGCCTCAAGCATACGAATATCGCCAAACTCTTGCAGCACGTAAAAAGCATCAACACCTCACCATCGACAATTCATATTTAGAAGAGGATGGAATAGCATAAGTTATAAATAAAATGTAAAAAATTTACAATACATTCAGTCTAGACAGAGTAAACAATTCTAAAACCAACATGGTTGAACATCTCACTTACATTTTTTTGGAAGCGGTAACTTGATCGGCACAGGTCAGGCTCGTTGCGCCATGAGCCACCACGCATTACACGAGTTTGATTATCACTACAGTCCCACCAAGTATCTCCACTATTTGGTGCATGATTATAATTTTCATGCCAATGGTCTAAGCACCACTCCCAAACATTTCCGTGCATATCAAATAGTCCAAAAAAATTAGCAACCTCCAAACTACCCACAGGAGTAGTTATTTCACGATAAATTCCCTTTCTTTCTGATCTATAAGAGTAACCACCATCATAATTAGCTAGATCGGAAGTAATAGTTTCGCCGAAATGAAAAGGAGTTGTGGTTCCAGAACGACAAGCATATTCCCACTCTGCTTCGCTAGGAAGACGATACTGTTTGCCTGTTTTTTCAGATAAGCGATCGCAAAACTCAACAGCATCAAACCAAGAAACTTGGGTAATAGGATGACTTTTGCCTCCATTGCGTGACGGGCGAAGTTTTAAGTTTTGACGAACTTCTCGTAAAGTAGCAACTTCTCTCCATTGTGCTTGTGTAATCGCGTACTTGCTTATCAAAAATGGTTTAACTATTACTTGATGTTGAGGTCTTTCATTGGAATATCGCCTACCTTCAGATTCTGGTGAACCCATCCAAAACTCTCCACCTGGAATATAGACCATTTCTAAACTTACCCCGTTACCAAGGTCTTGAGTTAAGTAGTAGTTTTGTCTTCGACTACGTTTAATCTCTTTGCCTTGGGCATCTACTATCACAACTGTAAATTCAAAAGGCTGAGTTCCCAGAATAGGTGGAACAAGCAACTTTGTATGTTGTTCTTCCTCCAAACTTTCCTCACGTTGACTGGGAGTAGGAACAATACTAACTGCTTGAGTACTCTTACGTTCAATAAAATCGCTATTCCGTTGGTGAAATTCTAAAGTGGAAATCTCTGCAATAATAGCATTTAGTTTTTGCCTAGTCTCCAAACCACTAAATTCACTATTCGCAAGCATCCTAACAAATGTCAATAATTGATCTTGTCCTTCAGAGAATACGAGTTCAATCAATTCTGTAAAAAAGACAATATTACTTTTCTCAAAGGAGTTGATTCTAGTATTCAAATGATCAAATCCCGTAACCATCAAGAGAGCCTTACGCTCTCCAGTCTGTAGAGTAGCTGGCATCTTGACTAGCAACTGTAGCAATTGGGATTTGATACTCATACATCATAGAACCTTAGATACTTGTAGGATTTCTCTAAAGCGAGGTATTCCTTGCTGCCTTAAGCAAGTTTACAAGCTCTAAGGGTAAATCGGCTAAGATGCTCTCTACCTGTATCCCCTCGTTTCTAAAGTAACGCTGCTGAGTTGTTGGTTCAAGTCTATTACCCCCAGCATGATGCAGAGCAATAATCTGCCAACTATCATTAAAAACTGGAGAACCAGAGGAGCCTTGCAAGGTAGAAGTTGTATACTGCACAACATTACCACCTACGTATTGAACAAAATTGTTCTGGAGCGAAATCTGCTTAGGTTGTCCTGATGGGTGCTGAATTATATTAACTCGGCTACCAACACTAATCGCTTTAGATGTAAGTGGCAACCAACCCCATTTTTTTCCAGGTTCTCCTTCGAGTTGAACTAAAGTGTAATCAAGAGCTTGGTTGGTATGAAAAGCTCCATTGGGTTTAGGGCGATACTCATCGGTTTGTTGAGCTTCTCCCTGAAAATTCTCTTCGTAGTTAAAACGAAAAATTGTATCTGCCAGTAGATTTGAGCTAGGCAGAACATGATTGTTAGTCAATAATAAATCTTGAGCCACAAGAAATCCGGTTCCTGACCAGCGTTCTTGGCTAGTTATTACCCCAATATAGGCAACTGACCGCGCTACCTGAAGTCCCTGCTGTAAAAATGAGATTGGGCGTAGAGTATTCTCACCAATTATTTTCTCTAATACATCTGAAGTCGTTTTCCCTCCCCGCCACTCATTGATAGTAGGTAATCTTGCGATCGGAGTCATCATGTCATACTTAGTCAGCAGCATATCCAAAAACTCTTGCTGCTGCACTCCCATAAAGCTTTTCAAAGTATTCAATAACTGCCCCAACGCCTCATCGTCATAAGTTAAACGCCCGTAATTAGATAGATAGCTAACGATCTCACTAACTGCCACAAATGAAGCACCCGAAAGATCGATCATGGGTATTAACTGTTTCAGACCTGCTAGCTCCAAAATTTGCTGACGCGATCGCTCTGTAGCCAGTTCTGGTAAATCTTTGAGGAGAGTTATTAATTGTTTGCGATCTTCTATTTCTAAGTTGAGCATGTTTTTAGTCTTTGAGTGAAGTTGATAAGTTGGTACGAATAAAGCTTTTCCTTGCTTTTTGGCATTCTAAACGAACGATAAACTGTAGTTGAGATGGACAATTCTACTTTTTCGCGTTGTTCTCACCTGGAGATACTAAGAATCGACTTGCTTTTTTAATTTGGATGTGATAATTTTTGCTTGTAGTTAATTCAACGGTTAGCCTATCGATTTACCGTATTTAAGGAAATAAATATCACAGTTAAAAGACTTCCCAATAAAAATATCCAACGAATTATTGTGAGATTACTTCACAAGGTTGGATGATTTATTCCTTGAAAATCCCTAGTGAGTGGTAAGAACGAGAGTCCTGGAGTTTACTTTTAGACTCTCATTCTTATCTTTTATTTAATCAAAGGAGTATAAAAAAGTTGTTGAATGAGTTCAAAAATTTATTATTTTTATTGCCACAATACTCAATCAAGCCCTTTAATGCCTTATTTGTTGCTACTTCCTGGTTAGGTTTAGCGATTTCTGGCTGCGCTCCAAGTAATGAAAATACTAATATCACTGCTAAAACTGTCAGTAACCAGACTCAAGAGAAAACCAATTTGATTCGTCTGGGATACCAAAAAGGGGGTGTAGTACCGGTTGCACGTCAAAGAGGAGAGTTAGAAAAGAAGCTGGCAGCTGAAAATATCAAAGTTGAATGGGCTGGCCCCTTTGATCGGTGTGCTACCTTACTTCAGGCAATTAGCGCTAATCAAGCCGATATCGGCGGGTGCGGAGACATCCCTGGATTGTCAGCGATCGTTGCCGGTCAGGATCTTTGCATTGGCGCTGTCCAGCGTCCCAGAGCAGAATCATTGGTCAATGCGATCGTAGTGCGTGGTGATTCTCCTATCCGCAAACCTGCTGACCTTGTAGGTAAAAAAGTTGCAGTCAATCAGGCTGGTGCAGGTGAGTATCTATTATTAAAAGTATTAGAAAAAGAGAAAATTCCTAAAGAAAAAGTTCAGCGTATATTCTTAGCTCCAACTGATGCTGCACCCGCCCTCTACCAAGGAACTGTAGACGCTTGGGCAGTTTGGGAACCTTATGTTTCAGTTGCTGAATTAGAGCATGGTGCTAGGAGAATCACTACAACCCATCCAGCCCCTACCTACAGTCTAATGCTTGTCCGTAATGAGGCTGCGGCTAAATCTCCAGAGGCGGTAAAAGCAGCTTTTAGTGGTTTAAGCGAAGAATACAATTGGTTGAATGCAAATACAGCAAAATCAGCAGAATTTCTAGTCAAGGACATCAAAATTTCCCCAGTCGTAGCCAAGCAGGTAACTGAGAATCAAGGGTCACAGCTACTCGTAACACCTAATGCTGATGATGTTGCCAAAATTCAGAAAACTGCTGACTGGATGCTAGAGCAAAAGATTCTACCGAAAAGGGTAGATGTTGCTACTACCATCTGCCCCACGGCTAAATGATGGGGGCAGGGAGTAGGGGAAGAAAGAATAACTAAATTAATGCCCAATTCCCAATTCCCAATTCCCAATTCCCAATTCCCAATTCCCAATTCCCAATTCCCAATTCCCAATTCCCAATTCCCAATTCCCAATTCCCAATTCCCAATTCCCAATTCCCAATGTAATTAAGGAGATACACTATGCCGATTGAATTTATTGGAATGATTGGAACGCGACAAATATCTGAGTTAGATGGGCCGAGAGTTGCAATCACTGGCGGTTCCATAGATGCCGCTTATGTTCGCAAGTTTGCTAAAGCACATGAAGACGGTGGCTTCGATCGCGTACTAGTTGGTTATGGTTCAACTGGCCCTGATGGCTTAACTGTGGCATCATTCGCGGCAGCAGCAACAGAACGGTTAAAGTTTTTAATCGCTCATCGCCCTGGTTTCGTGGCTCCGACACTCTTTGCACGCAAGACAGCAACTTTGGATCATTTTACTAATGGTCGCATCGCCGTACACATTATTACAGGTGGTAGCGATGCTGAACAGCAGCGCGATGGTGATTGGCTCGATCGCGATACTCGCTATCGCCGTACAGATGAATATCTTGACATTGTGCGCCGAGTATGGGTTAGTGATATTCCCTTCGACTATGACGGCGAATTCTATCGGTTGAAAGATGCTTACTCAGATGTGAAGCCTCTGCAACAGCCCCATATACCCGTGTACTTTGGCGGTGCTTCTGGTGCAGCAGTACCTGTGGGTGCAAAGCATAGTGATGTGTACGCTATGTGGGGAGAACCCATTGCAGCAATTAAAGAGCGGATACGTGAAGTAAAAGCTGTAACACCACCGGGGCGATCGCCACGCTTCAGTGTATCTCTGCGGCCGATTTTGGGTGATACTGAAGCCAAAGCTTGGGAACGGGCGCACTCAATTCTATCGCGTATTAAGGAAATTCGGGCGGCAAAAACAGCAAATCAACCGCCGTTAACTCCCTACTTGAATTCAGCGCGTCCGCAAGCAGTAGGTTCAAATCGGTTATTACAGTTTGCTCAAGAAAGTGAAATTTTCGATAAACGTTTGTGGACTCCAATTGCTGCCGCGACTGGTGCTTATGGTAATACTACCGCCCTCGTTGGTACACCTGAGCAAGTAGCAGAGTCCCTTGTGGATTATTATGATGCGGGGGTAACAACTCTGTTGATTCGGGGATTCGATCCATTAGAAGATGCGATCGCTTACGGTCGCGATGTGATTCCTCTAGTCCGGGCAGAAGTGCAACGGCGGGAGCGACAAGCAGCTGTTATTGCTTAATACAGCTTTGCATAAAATTTTAGTGTTTTTAAACGCAGAGGTACGCAGAATCTTTTCAAGCAATTTAACTACTCGCCATTCCTAGCTTAAATACCTGAAAACTGTTGTAAATAATTTGATTATTTCCAAACTGCATGACTAAAGTATTAATTCTTGATGCCAACCAACAACCGTTGTATCCAGTCCGCATCAGCCGTGCTAGGCTGCTATTGTCACAAGGTAAAGCTACTGTATTCCAGCGATATCCCTTTACTATCATTCTGAAGGAGTCTTTATCTCATCTAAAACTTGAGCAACTTGGCTTCAAAATTCACCCTGACATTAAAATAACTCGTAATTCGTAATTAGTTAATCTTAGTCGCCTCCCAAACCGAGGAATATAGATGACGCACACTATCTTAGAACCATTGCCAGAAGACCAATGGTTTATTGAGAGCCAGGAACTACGATCCTTTGTAGCAACAGTGCGAGAAATTAGCGCGATCGCAGATGACGATCGCCCCCAAACTCTCGCCAGATTAGAACCATATTTCCAAGAACTCCTTGCCCAACAGGAATGGCTACCTGAAAAGTTTGCCCAAATTAATCCTGAAAGCAAGATGGGTGGCGGTATAGGTCAGTGGTTACTTTATCGCGCTAAAGACCGTTCCCTCTCAGTCTTCAGTTTGGTGATTCCCCCAGGTTCCACGACTCCCGTCCACGACCATTTAGCCTGGGGATTGATTGGTTTATACAAAGGCAATCAAGAAGAAACAGTCTATCGCCGTGTAGATAGCGGTGATGCTGAAGGACACGCACAATTACAAGTAACTGAAGTGCGTAGGCTTCAACTAGGGGATATCTACCGCCTCTTACCCCCAGATGGTGATATCCACGCCGTCAAAACTACATCCCAGAGCGCATCTGTATCTATTCATATTCTGGGTAATGATACTGGCTGCATCTTGCGTCACCAGTTCATCCCAGAATCTCATAGCGTCAAATCCTTTCGCTCTGGATATTCTAACGCTCCCTGTAAAGAGGAAGAAGAAAAAGAACATGCCCAGGTACGATAGACCACAACCCCCTATATTCGAGCAAGTTGAAGACGAACGTCTGCACCGCAAACAACGCCTAGCTGCTGCTTTTCGCCTGTTTGGTAAATTTGGTTTCAGCGAAGGAATCGCAGGGCATATTACGGCTCGCGATCCAGAATTTACAGACCATTTTTGGGTCAATCCATTAGGAACATATTTCGGTCATATCCGAGTTTCTGACCTAATCTTAGTTAACAGAGAAGGTGAGGTGGTTAAAGGCGATGCTGAAGTAAATCGAGCCGCTTTCGCCATCCATTCTCAGATTCATGAAGCTCGACCTGATGTAATTGCGGCGGCTCATGCTCATTCCCTTTATGGTAAAGCCTGGTCTAGTTTAGGTCGTCTCCTTGACCCCTTGACACAAGATTCTTGTGCTTTTTACGAAGATCATGCCCTATTTGATGATTTCACCGGTGTGGTTTTAGAAACTTCTGAAGGTCAACGACTGGCAGAAGCTTTGGGGCCAAAGAAAGCGATAATTCTCCGTAACCATAGTATTTTAACTGTGGGACAGACGGTAGATGAAGCTGCCTTTTGGTACATTAGTTTAGAGCGATCGTGCCAAGCCCAACTGCTGGCAGAAGCTGCGGGTAGACCCACTATTATCAAACACGAAACAGCCCGTTTAACACAAACTCAAGTTGGATCGCGTACAAGTGGGTGGTTTGGTTTCCAGCCCCTTTACGACAGAATTGTCCGTGAGGAGCCTGATTTCCTCAATTAGTCATTAGGCATTGGGGATTGGGCATGGGAGCAATGCGATTTTGTGAGCTTGGTGGGATTCGTTGGCTAGAAATAAAGTCCAGCAAGGGTTATGAAGGATTAGCCGCATGGTCATGAACCCTGACAACTTAATGACAATGTAGGTGCGAAACCTACCATCCAGGTGCAGGATTGAAAGCACTTTCCCAAAGGCAACGCGACTAGCCATCAATCCGTAAAGCGGGAATGAAAGGTAGCTCTACTGATAGCCTAAGTTGGTATATATCAAGCATAGTATCCATGAGTAAAGCGATCGCTTAAAGATGCGTTTGAATCACCGTTACAAAAAAGTAGCAAAATCAGGCTGCCGCTACAACCAAAAGGTGAAGGATATAAGGGGCTGGCAAGTCGATATTCCTAAATCGAAAGGTGGAAGGAATGATTACAAAAATCTACAACTACTTCACAGACATTGCCATGATATGAAAACTACCATCTTTGGTAGTAGGTATGCATGACTTGTATCAAATGATTGAGGAGCCGTGTGATGTGAAAATATCAAGCACGGTTTTGAAGACCAGCAGGGTTGGTGACAGCCTTGCTGAGTTTAACGATCGAGAACAAGCGATCGCTAAAAATTGGATAATTTTACTGAGTCAGGAGACTTAAAATTACTTTTTAGTTGCATTTAAAAATTTTACAGGTTATTACCCAGAATCAGTTCATGTTGATAAAATTTATCGAACCAGAGACAACCGAGCTTGGTCTAAAGAAAGAGGTATAAGTAATGAGTGGTCCGCCCTTGGGAAGACCTCCAGAAAAATTTCCGCCTCCATCCATACTTCCGCCCAAGAGGGGCTTTGCTTCTAGGATAAAAATATTCCCGCCAGGGATTCCGCCCTCCCGAATCATGAAGGCTGCGGCTGCCAAACAGCCGATGCCACCACCCAACAGGTAGGCATTAGATTTTTTACCCATGTCAACTAAGTAAGAGCAAAGGTTGGTTTAATTGTGTCTTACGTCTTTTGTCAGCCTAAATCTAAAGTTCTTGACGTGTCGGACGGATGATGATTTCATTCACATCAACATCATCGGGCTGCTCAATGGCATAAACGATCGCACGGGCAATAGCATCTGCATCAATGGCGATCGCATAAAGTTGATTAATTCCTGCTGCTGTATCTTTATCGGTAATAGTGCTGGTTAACTCAGTAGCAACGGCTCCTGGTGAAATATTAGTTGAACGGATTTCACCATTTGACTCTAGCCGCAACCCTTCAGAGATCGCTCGCACTGCGTACTTGGTAGCACAATAGACTGCTGACCCCGCAAACACCTTATGTCCGGCCACTGACGATAGGTTAATGACATGACCAGACTTTTGCTGACGCATAATCGGCAAGACGGCAGCAATCCCATAGAGAACGCCCTTGATGTTGACATCGATCATCCGATCCCACTCCTTCACCTTTACTTGGTCGAGGGGAGAAAGGGGCATCAAACCGGCATTATTAATTAGTACATCGATCCGGCCATAAGTACTCAAAGTTTTCTTCGCCAAGGCTTCCACCTGGGAGCGATCTGTCACATCTATCACTTGATAGGTTGCAGTTCCTCCTGATTTAGCGATCGCTGTAAGCAGTTCTTTCAGCCGATCTTCTCTGCGGGCGGCCAGCATCAGTTTGGCTCCACTAGCAGCAAGTCGCTTCGCTGTGGCCTCACCTAACCCACTGCTGGCTCCGGTGATGATTACCACTTTGTTTTCAATAAGAGACATATTGATTCCTGTGGGTTAATGAAACGTTGGGTATTATTTAAGCTGAACTCAGCATTATTTAATCATATCAACTAGATTGTAACTGGATCAACGTTTTTGTACCGGCAGCGTCACTAATCCTAACCGCTATCATCACACCATTTGAGTCCTGTCCTGTTAAAACTTCTGTTGGTGAATCGATCGTGTGAGCATAGGTTACTTCATGTTTTCCCACTTCAATCACCAAATCATCTCCCTTTCCAGGGCGATCGTAAACCATTGCCATCAAAGGTGCGTTTTGAATCAGTTCTGCATTATCGAGTTCTGAATCGATGATTTCGATTGAAATATACCGTCCACGATTACCACTTGAAAACAGATCAAAAAATTCACCCCATCGCTCACGCGGCACAGATTTTTTGATGTCAATTTTACTTACCATGATGATTCCTTTAAATATCTTCAGAAATTAAATATGCGTTATCCAGAACCGAATGGCACTAAGAAAACCGGAAACGGTTATCAATTAAGCGCTTTGCAACTGCTTACGTAATTCATGCCGTGCTTTGATCGTTAAGGGGTAAGCTTTCGCTTCCAACCAACCCGCCAACACTCCAGCAATGGGGCCAGCAATGATAATAGGAGCTATTCCGGGAATAAAAAGCACTTCAGCCCCTGCTAAAATGCCAAATAAACCTCCGACGAAAGTACCCCAATAAGCACCTCCTGTAGCTCCAGCAATGGCCGTATCTTTCCAGGTGAGAAATCCGCGCACATGTTCAGTGGTTTGGTAGTCTTTGCCAATGATCGAGAGCTTTTGCATATCGAAGCCTTCTTTTTCCATCTCCAATACAATCCTTTCTGCTTCTGCATGGGAGGGGAAACGAGCAACAACTGTATGTGTATATGTCATGACTTTGTTTCTCTTCTTTATGTCAATTCTTCGATAAGCTTGCTTTCAGGAGGCAGAGGGTAGGATTCCTCTTGCCTTCTTCACTTATGTCTTACTTCTCGGTAGTTTCCGCAGCAGCTTCAGCATCTAGTCTGGCAGCGATCGCTTCTAAAGTTGCTTTTTCAGCTTCTTCCATTGTCGCCATTGCTAAGAAAGCTACGGTATTTGCATGGTTTTCAGCCCTATCTGCCCGATGTTCGAGTTTTTTGACTTTGCGACTGGTTTTCCATTCCTCAACCTTCGACTTCACCTCAGATTCTTTTTCCTCGAATTGAGCTTTGAGCTTTGTCCGGTACTCATCGAATTCTTTTTTCTTACCGTCTAGCCTTGTCTTCGCTTCATCAAGTTGAGATTCAATCTCAGCTTGAGTTTTTTTCGGTACAGATTGAATGCTTTCCCTGAGTGATTTTGCCCGTTCTTCAACCGCTTCTAAATTGTCATGAAGTTTTTTAGTGAAGTTATCAATGGTAATACTCATGGTGCTTCCTATCGTATTGTTTAATCTCTGGAATTTGGCTCTATCCTCATCAAGTTTTTATTGAATACTAAATTGAGTTTTATCACCACAAATTCAATTCTTACAAATTTCGTTAAACATAACCTCTATCTTTGGAAAGTTTTAGTAGAACTTATACAAATCACACACTATTTAAATCATTTTTAAAACATAATTTATCTGGCTAAAATATAGCTATAAAAAGTAGTCAAAATACTATGCCGATAAAGGAATAGAGTTTTAATGATGAATAAAATTTAAAATTTATTTTGCCCACAAAGGGCAAGGTTTTAAACTAATATTCACCACCGCATCGTACAGAATTAATACCTGTTTTCTGACTCCTGAGTTCTGAATTCTTCTTCATAAAAGTTTTGCAGTATTTCAATCACTAACTAAATGCGATTCCATTGGTGGCTCAAGTGGTAACGCCAACCAAAACAAAAGGTATAGGAACAAAACAAGTCCAGGTATGATGACTGCTAAAGCAACTGTGACAATCCGTACTCCTTGAATTGGTAATTGCCAGCGCTGTGCAACTGCTGCACACAATCCTGCAATTACTTTGTGGCGACGACTGCGGTGAAAAGCAGGAGTTGGTGTTCCTGAAATATTTGCTTTTGTTGGCGATGGATTAACTTTTAGAACTAAAGAAATAATGAGTCCTATAGAACCCAAAATAGCCGATGGAATGGTAATCATTTCCAGCCAGTGAGCGAAGACCATCCCTGAAAGTATTCCTCCAAGCCAAGAAGGGGAAGGACAATGATAAACTATAACTTCTGCCTTACAAGCAAAGCGATCGGCCAAACTTATTCCTCCCCAAGCTAGTAGGAGTGGGGCAGTTCCGTATAAGATACATAAGCTCAATAAAACCAAGTGCCAACGCTTCGATTGCCCTCGTAGAATTGCAATTGAAGCCAGCGCTGGGCCAACAAATAACAGGATCAAAATCAAAGGATAGTAAATCAAAGATTTTCTGGGATAGGTTTTCTTGAATTGGATTGAATAACTCGTTTGGGTCGATTGAGAAACTTTAACTGTTCAAACCAAAGTAGTGCGATCGCACCACCCCCTAAACAAATTGCTAGGTCGATTGGGTGTAAAAATGAGAAGCTAAATAATTGACGTAAGAACGGAACATACAGCACTAATAAAAGAAAAATCAGTCCCCCACCAATCACCCACTAAAGGGCATTGTTAGGAGATTTCAGAATTTTTAGGCTGAGGCGCGATGAAGAACTTTCGCTCAAAATTAAGAATAAATTTGCCAAAATCAAGGTTGTAAATGTTAAAGCATTCACCAACCGCAATTTTTGTTCGGGAACGGCTCTTGCAAAGATATTCGTACTTTGAATACGTTGATCGAGTTCAGCGTCACTCATGAGATCCAGAATGGCTCCCATTTGCATCAATCCAATTTGACGGGCAATGGTTTGAGCGGTTCCGGGATAATCACCCGTAATCATCACTACTCGAATACCTGCGGTATAACATTCTTGAATTGCCGCCGCAACGTTTGGACGCACTGGATCGGACAATCCCACTAATCCGACAAATTGAAAAGGAAAGTCATGTTGCTCGTTGGGTAAATGCTCAGGATTTAGGGATGGATGAGGCGGCAAAAATGGGGGCGGTGCATCAATAAGAGACGCTTTGGCAACACCTAACACACGCAATCCTTGATTTGCCATTTCACTGATTTGGGTTGCCAGAATTCTCTGCTGTTGGGGTGTGAAATGACAGAGATCCGCGATCGCTTCCGGCGCTCCTTTCGCTGCAATTTCATACTGCTTACCATCGGGTGACTGCCAAACGTGAGACATTGCCAATAGATGCGGTGAGAGCGGATATTCTCGCAACAGTTTCCAATCGTCGTGCAGATGTTCGGTATGTGCGAGATAATGAGATCCCAATTCCTTAAACGCTTTCTCCATTGGATCAAAGGGATCTCTTTGACTCGCCAGAATGGAGAACTCGACTAATTCATGAACTGCTTCGGGGAGAGTCTCTCGTGAATGCAATTCCAAATTATATGGCTGAGGATTTTCTGTCTGGTTATATGCAAATAGCTGTTGCACAGCCATCTGATTCAATGTTAGTGTCCCGGTTTTATCCACACACAGAACGGTTGCAGAACCCAAGGTTTCAACAGCTGAGGCGCGACGAGCTAAAACGTGTTTCTGAGAAATGCGCCAAGCACCCAATGCTAAAAAGATGGTAACAACAACCGGAAATTCATTCGGCAAAATTGCCATTGCTAAGGTAATACCTGCAAGAAATCCCTTGAGCCAATCTCCTCGCGTGATTCCATAAATAACAACGATCGCTATACACAATAATAAAGCGATGCCAAACAAACGGCTCACTAACCGAGTCATTTCTTGTTGTAGGGGAGTCGGTTCCGGCTTGAGTTTTTGTAAGGCGTTGCCAATCTTGCCCATCTCTGTTTGAGCGCCCACCGCTTGGACTTGAGCAATTCCCTGTCCTTGAACTACCAATGTGCCAGAATATACAAAGGGCAACTCATCTCCGCCAGGACGCGCCATTTGCATACTGCCCACAGCTGCAACTTTGCGAACAGGTAGCGATTCCCCGGTTAATAACGACTCATCGGTTGAGAGATTTGAGCAGGAAAGCATGATTGCATCCGCAGACACGCGTTCGCGAAGCGTCTCTGAAAGAGAATCGCCTTCTGCTAGAACTAAGATATCTTCTCGAACAACTTCTCGCCCTGCAATCCGTTTTCGCTGTCCATCCCAAATTACTAAGGCGCGAGGACTGGAAAGATCGCGTAATGCTTCTAGGGCGTGTTCGGTTTTACCTTCTTGGTAAAGGCTGATCCCTGTGATGAAGAAGACGAAACCCAGCAAAATTAAGGCTTCTTGTAGATCGCCTAAAATCCAATAGATGATCCCACCACCAACCAGCAAGAGGAAGATTGGATCTTGAACGGTTTCCCAAGCGAAGGATAAAATACTCCGAGATCGCGACGAGGGGAGTTCATTGTAGCCATCTTGCTTGAGCCGAGCGATCGCCTCTTGCTCAGATAAACCAACCACGGTATTGAGATTGACGGTTGAAACCATAATTCTGCTTTTTCCTCTGAAACATAAAAAACAGATCAATAGCGGTTCTCAATTACATGAAATACAGACCTAACCCCCTGCCCCTTCCCTACTAGCGTTGGGGAGTAAGATTCAAAGCCTCTCTCCTTTTAGGAGAGAGGTTTGGAGAGAGGTCAAAGTGTATTGCTTCCATTCGAGAAGCGCTATAGATTCTCACCGGCTGCTAAGTCCATCAGTGGTTCGCCCGGCCATCTCAGTAGGATGGATACAATAGAGCGCCATTTCTTCCGCACGACCCCAGGCATCAATCCAGGTGCGATTAATCGCGGGTGAAAGCGTTGGATTTTGGGTTTTGACAAATTGCATCACGCGATCGATGTCTTGCTCAATAGTGATGTGTTCAGCAAGACCTGTTACAGTAACGCTACGCCAATGCTTTTGATCGTGGATTTCTTCAACCTGCAAACAAACTTCTGGATTCGCATCCATATACTTGGTCTTCATCCCAACCGTAGTAAAGATGTAGATGTTTGGCTCTTCAAAATAATAGCGCATAGGTACAACAGAAGGATGTCCTTCAAAGGCACAAGCTAAGTGCCCATGTCCTACTTTCTGCAAGAGTTCATGTATCTCTTTTGTACCCATTTCATCGATATCTAACATAGTGATTCTCCAGAACAAATATTTAATTGATTAATCGAGTCGCAAATGTGTTATTGACATTTTGCCTACTTTCATCGTTGTTTTATAGCGTTTCAAAAATGGTGATAATAACTGAGATATGCCTTTTTTAACTGCTTTTAAAGACTTAGTTATCCATTTCTAGGACTTGACCCAAAATCTGTTAAGCGATTGCTGTCGCAGACGGCAAGCCGTTCGCAGATGATGGCTGTTGGTAAATAGCTAAACAAGCAAGCATAGCAAGGAACTCATCAAAATCCAGGGGTTTGGTGAACCAAATATCAATCAAGAGGTGAAAAAGCACTTTTGCTCTCTTGTTAATTTTCTATACCATGACATAGTGTTGTTTGATTTCTAGGGTTATTTGTTTGATTACAATATAAAAAGTAAGAAAAATGTCAAATATAAATTTAATTTTTTCTATAACGGCGACTAAAAAAATACTATGTCAAAAGAATGAGATTTAATGTGATACTTTTTTGGTAAAATATAGCTGTTATCATAAAAATATAAAAACACCGACAACGCTACACGTTATACCCTGAAATTCTGCCAACAACTTTAGTAGCAATAACCAACTAACTAATGAATAAATCGGCGGTCTTCTATCTTTTCAAGGAATGAGAGGGATAGCCAATTTTTTTTGAGGTTATAGACAAACTTTTATCAAGACTTTTGTCGCGTCTTCGAGCTTTTTATTACGATATATGAATTCACGTAGGCAGCAGCAGCCTATGGACTTGCATTTTTGGTTATAAAGATTATCTGATAAGAATGTAATTGAGCCAAGATAAGTTTTGTACCATATTTAATCAATTGATTCAATTCATTCAATAAATCAAACAACAGCCTGTCAGGGTAATCGTAGAAGCAGAGTTGTTAATTCACTTCAAGCAATCCTCATATTCAATATACGCAAATACTTTGGAGATAACCATTATGAGTTTGCATAATCTAGCAGTTCTCCAGCCCTATCTCAGCTTTTTCCACCCGATTACCATGTGGATTTTATTAGTCGTTGCCCTCTACGCCATGTATCTGAGTGTGCAAGTTCGGCGGACGAGGCTGGCAGAAGGAGAGTCTAAAAAAGAACTGGTAAAGAGTCGCTTTGCCATCCGCCATCATCAAATTGGCTCGATCTTGCTCGCGCTAATGGTAATGGGGGCGATCGGGGGGATAACTGTTACCTATCTTAACAGTGGCAAAATTGTGATTGGCCCCCATCTATTTGCCGGGTTAGGAATGGTGGGGTTGATTTCCACATCTGCTGCGTTAGTTCCCTTCATGCAGAAGCATGACTGGGTTCGCAGCATCCACATTTCGCTGAACCTGATTTTACTGGGATTGTTTGGCTGGCAAGCTGTGACAGGGGTGCAAATTGTCCAGAAGATTTTGAGCCAAATGATGAAGAATGGCGCAGGATGACGAGTATTCAACCTGCTGGGCTAAAGTGTTTCAGCCCAACTGCTTTATATGTCAGTCACACAACTTGAGGAGAAAAATATGAAGAATCTTTTTCTAAGATTATTGCTAGGAATATTATCATTCATTTGTATTTTGGCGATCGCACCCATCCCCGTCGCATCTGCTAGTTCGATGCCCCAAGCCCAATTATCGGAAGCGATCGATCATTTTTTGACTTCTCTTCCTAACGATTATTACACGATCGCAAATACAGAAGCTCTCAAAAATATTATCAAAAACGATAATGCAACATTTAATGCAGAATTAATTGATGTCAGACAGCCTTCTGAATATAACTCCGGTCACATTCCCAATGCCATTAATATCCCCTTGCAAACCTTAATTGCCAATCTTGATAAAATTCCCCAAGATCGCCCTGTAGTTCTCTACTGCACAACAGGCTATCGAAGCGCAATGGGAGTTATGACTTTGCAAATATTAGGACGTACTAACGTGCATGGTTTTCCTCCTAGCATTCAAGGTTGGAAAGCAGCAGGAGAACCTTTACAAAAGTAGGATGCGATTACACAAATAAAGGGTTTAATACCAGATAAAACAGCGCCAAAGCCAATAGTAAGCGGATCGAGCGATCGACTGATCCAACATTCGTTTTTATAGCTTTAGGAATAGGAATCGAAAGAAATTCAAAAGGCACTTTAAAAAGTCGTCAATTAATGATGATTTACATAGATTTAGAGAGGAATAAAAATGAAATCAATTTATCGTTTCATTGGAGCAACACTCATACTCGGAATGCTAGTCTGGACGTTGACTATTAATCTGGCGATCGCGCCAGCGAGAGCTACCATTCGTCAATTAGAAGAAGCCCCAGGACAAATGGTTTACCAATCTAGACAAACCTTGAAAGATCAGCACGGGAATAACTGGCAGGCGATCGCCTTTAAACGTACTCCTCCCAATGGCAAAACTAGTCTTGAACTCCGTTTGGTGGGGTTTATTAGTGCAGTAGAAATTGACCGCAGTAAACCTTTATTGTTGGCTGATTCAATGGGTAAAACACTTGCTGCGGATGATACCTCCAGTACTCTGTTCACTGATTTATCTGCTCCCGAATCTAATGTAGGACAGTATGATATTCAGCCCTTGTTACCGCAGTTGCAGCCAGAAATTCCTCTAAGCTTGACAGTGCCAGCGATCGGTGGTGAGGCGATTAATCTATCGGTTCCACCATCCTTTGTACAAGATTGGCAAACACTCTTTTCTTCAAGAGAGTAGCTAGAGTTGACTAGTCGCGCAAGTATAGAGAAAAGGCTGACGGGGTGACAAAGCCGATGAAGCAAAGAAAATAGAGGAGCGTGACAGTTACGCGATCGCAGTTTTGTTGATGTGAGCTACGATCGGGCTGTAGTTGTGGTGAAAGGCGATCGCTACTTTTAGCCATCAGGCAACAGCAAACCCTGTATATTGTCGAACTTAATGATTTCTCGATATCCTATTCGGGTATCCATTGAACAATAACTTCACTTTCATCATCAAAAAAAATTAATTTGACAATCTGATTTGTAAGTAAAATATGTCCTAATTCTATCGTCAATATACTGTATGCGATCGCGAAGCGTCTGCCTGAGCAGAAGCGCTGCTGCAAGTAGAACGCATATATCTAGAGTTCCAGGGTATCAAAAATGTCACGCAGAATCTGTGCAGAATGAATCAGCTGTTGTTGTTCCGTGTCATTGAGGGTAAGGTTGACCCTCTTAATCACACCTTTTTCATTCACCACAGAGGGCAGACTGAGACAAACATCGCTAATGCCGTAGAAGTCATTCACCAGGGAGCTAACGGTAAGAATACGCTCTTGTCCGCGCAGAATAGCTTGGACAATTTCAGTCGTTGCCAGTCCAATAGCGTAGGAAGTACACCCTTTGCGTTTGAGGATTTCGTAGCCAGCGTTTTTAACACGCTCAAAAATCTCCTGTAGTGCAGCCTTGTCTACTGCTGAACTACCCTCTCGGTCATAAAGGGGCATTCCGGCAATATTCACCTTGCTCCAAACGGGTACTTCACTGTCGCCATGTTCACCAATGATGTAAGCATGAACGCTGCGTGGATCAATGCCCATTTTCTGCGCTAACAGGGTACGAAAACGGGCAGAGTCAAGCACCGTTCCAGAGCCAATTACCCTGGCAGCAGGAAAACCGGAGAGTTTTAGCGTCACGTAAGTCATAATATCTACTGGATTGCTGACAATCAGCAGGGTGGCATTGGGACAATATTTGACGATATCTGCAATCAAGCTCTTGAAGATAGCAACATTGCGTCCAACTAGCTCCAGGCGGTTTTCTCCCGGCTTCTGACTGGCTCCAGCAGTAATAATCACTATGTCTGCATTCTGTCCGACATCAGCAACAGTGCCAGCTTTAATCTCAATAGGCTCGACAAAAGGAATGCCATGCATCAGATCCATGACCTCTCCCTGAAGCCGCTCTGTCTGAATATCTTGAAGAATCAACTCATCAAAACAGTTTTGGATCATCATGGAGTAGGCACAGGCCATACCTACCTGTCCAGCACCAATAATCACACCTTTGCGAGGACGGATGCTGACTTTCTTTTCAACACTGGGATTGGACGTAAAGAGGGTTTCAAACATATTCACTGCTGCAATAACTTCTAAGCGATCGCCAATACCAAGATATGAAGCAAATTGTGGACGCAATGCTAAAACCTCGACGGGGCTGGTTCAAGAAGGTGTTTTTGATACCCAAATGACGTATTAATAGTGATTTACGCGCTTCGTTAACCCAGATGACGAAATTTTACTGTAATTTAAGCAACAGCAAACTCAGTTAACTTACGAGTTTCTGGATCGTGGAAAGCTAGAACAATATCCTCTTTCGGCACATTTTCCTTTAATAACTCAGTAGCAATTCCTTCCTCCGTCCAATCTTCCTCAATATAAATCTTCTGATTTTTAATGCGAATATGAACTTGAATATTTCTGATTTTTTTCTTCCCTTCCCAACCCATAAACAGCCAAAAATATTGATCGTGTATCTCGTCAAAAACAAGGCAACTTTCTCGATCTAAATTGGCTGAACCAGAAACCCATTCGTGATATTCTGTTAATATTTTTTTAATATAACTACGATATTTCTCTAATTTATCCATTGTAAAATTTCCTCCTTTTCCATATCGACAACAATCAAAAATAAGAGCGATCGCTTTTTGGTGTGGTTTATGGAGTGCGATCGCGCTGCCGCCTACGGCAGATCGCTAATTTTATAGAGACAGTCTGCACTACAATATCGGCGATGACTATGCCCAACTCAAGCATCGCACTAGCTAATATACTTCATCATGAGATCCCAAATTTATGAGTAATATCGCTTCTTCTTGATCTTCAGGATTTTCCACAAATTCAAATAAAAAGACGATAACTATAATCAATTGATGATGACAATACAATTGCATCGACTCGCAAACATTAAATTACCTTAGCGAAGCAAAGCAGGTTGGAGTAATTCACATCAAGATTGTAAGGCTTTTAACCTTGCCCGCAGTTGGGCGATTTCCTGCGCCATATCTAAGACCATTACCGCTCCGACGAGATTGACTCCTAAATCCTGGCGTAACCGTTGAATTTGAGCAATTCGGGCAATTTCTCGCGATCGCAGCATGGAACCAATCGGCTCAATCAATCCCACTTGCACATATTGTTCAATGACGATGGTTGAGGTTTCCGTCACCAAAGCTGCATATTCAAAGGTATAAAGGCGATCGCCTTCTGGAGAAATAACCGTAGTGGAGAGTCTAAACTCGCTCATAATTTCATCTCTTCTATTGCAGAACGGGGGTTAAAACTGCTATTAGACTGAATCTTTTCATAGCAATCCTGCTCGATTTCGCTCAACTCCTGCGGCGACACGATCTGAAGTTTCAAAATTAGATCGGTTCGATTTCCTTTCGGCAATATCCAACCTTTGCCTCGCAGCCGCAGCGATTGCCCGGAATTTACCCCTTTTGGAACGGTCATCATCACATCACCATCTGGGGTTGGCACGTGAATTTGAGTACCTAAGACGGCTTCATCGGGGCGAATGGGAACTTCACAGGTTAGGTTATCACCTGAAAACTGAAAAAATGGATGGGGAAATAATTCGATTGTGAGATACAAATCCCCTCGCTGTGGAGAAAAAGGACTGAGGCGACCTTTTCCTTTAATCCGAATCCGACTACCTGGTTTAGCACCTGGGGGAATCCGAACGTTAATGGTTTCATCATCCAACTGCAACCGTTTTTGCACACCATGAAATGCTTCTGAAAAGGAAAGTGCGATCGCAGCTTCAGTATCAGGTGCTGGTGCTTGGCTACGAAATCCAGTAAAATCGTCAGGCTGCTGAGTCGAGGTGCGGTAATGAGTCCCACCTGCTCTTTTTCTGCCGCCTAAATTACCAAGCAAATCATTGATAAAGTCATCAAAGTTGCCATATTGGTCAAATCCTGCGGCATTTGCGTTGGTTTCTCCAGGAGGAGCAACCAACGCAAATGCCCCTTGCTTCCAATATTGTCCAAACTGGTCATACTTTTCGCGCGTTTCTGGATTCGATACAACCTCGTTGGCTTCGTTGATGGCTTTGAATTGTTCCTCTGCTTCTGAATTACCAGGATTTACATCAGGATGATGTTTACGAGCAAGTTTGCGGTAAGCTCGCTTGATTTCTTCAGGAGTTGCAGTTTTGCTGACTCCTAAAATGGCGTAGTAATCTTTGAAATCGGTTGCAGTGGGCATGATTTGATACTCAAAATCTGATTATTCTGCGATCGCAATATTCTTGGTAAGTCAAAATAATTCATAATTAATAATTCAGTTAGAATTGCTTGTATTTGTAGCTGCTTGGGCGTGGACAGCACTAGTAATTTTCATGACTGCGATCGCTTGTCCTTTTAGAATTACTCTAAGCTCGTGAGACGATTTCCTTCCTTCACTACTTTGGGCGACTAGCGTTTGATTTACTGTATGAATTAATTGATTACGATATAAATTGTAATTAAAAGTAATAAAAAGCTTGAATATGTAATAAGGGTTAAAGGTATAAAAGATACCTTTAACCCTATAAATAGCAGACTTTATATCCTCAAGAGTTCTTGGGTGAGGTTGCTGGATTCTGCTTCACTCATGGCTTTTAATCGTGTTGTGCTGTATCTATATATCTACAGCTTATGCCCTGATAGTTTTTTTACTCAACTGCCAATTTTTCAAACATCTTCTAAGAGGCTGTTTGAAAAGTCCTCTCGTTGCTAGCAAAACATTTCAGATCCCCCTAAATCCCCCTTAAAAAGGGGGACTTTGATTCTTCCCCCTTTTTAAGGGGGGCTAGGGGGGATCTCTAAGTACCTAAAATCACAGCCAAATACTTTTCAAACATCTTCTAAGCAGGACTGAGAGTTTTTTGCAAGTTATCAATTTTGTCTTGAGAAAAACTTGTTCTAATTAACTTTCCTCCAAAACGATTAATTTCTGCAATTATTTTCTCTAGATTAGCATTGGAAATTATAACAAACAATGATGAAGAATTTGGTTTTAAAGATTCTTCAACTTCTGTTAAAAAACTACCATCAAATACGCCCTCTTTAATAGTAAGAGCGCGATGAAAGAAAACTGCGCTGATGATTCCACCCCAGAGTTCATTACTCAAGTCTCCAGGTTCCACTAAATCATGATATGGTTTAACCCTAATCTTACCAACCGCATTTTTGGTAATCACAACTGCATCTTTCAAATCTGCTAAGTTTTCTCGCTCAAGTTTCAGTAGTTCTAGAAGTACTTCATCTGCTTTATATTTGTCATCAAAACTGACTACAACTAATTCACTCATACTCTGCGATTACCTCCAATATATTAATGGTTGAAAATCTTATTTAATCATTTTTTTGTTGGATCATCACCAACCTGAATAATTAACTTACCAAAATTTTTGCCTTGTAGTAAACCAATAAAGGCGGTGGGTGCATTTTCCAGACCTTTTACTACATCTTCTTTGTACTTGAGTTTGCCAGCTTGTAACCACTGAGAAACATCATTGATAAACTCTGGCTGACGCGCTTGGTAATCACCAACTAGAAACCCTTCGATCGACGCTCGTTTAATCAAGAGAGGCATCAGATTTGGCCCAGGTGGTGGAGTTTCGGCGTTGTACTGGGAGATTAAACCCACCAAAGGAATTCTCGCGCCCAGATTGATCTGTTGCAACACTGTTTCTAAAATTGCCCCTGCTGTATGATCGACATAGATATCAATTCCATTTGGGCAAGCCGCTTTCAATGCAGAATTCAGGTCTTGAGTTTTGCGATTAATGCCAGCATCAAAGCCTAATTCATGCACAATGTAATCACATTTCTCATCGCTACCAGCAATACCCACAGCGCGACAGCCTTTGATTTTGGCAATTTGACCGACAACTGCACCCACAGCACCAGAAGCCGCAGAAACCACAACAGTTTCGCCTGCTTTGGGCTGGCCAATATCTAGCAAGGCAAAATAGGCTGTCATTCCAGGCATACCAGCAACACCTAAAGCAGATGAGATTGGTAATTGTTTGGGGTCAAGTTTTCTCAAGGTTTCGCCTTGGGATATTCCATAAGCTTGCCAACCGTCATACCCCAGCACAAAGTCTCCCTCGGCAAATTGGGGGTGGTTTGATTTCACCACTTGGCTGACAGTGCTACCCACCATGACTTTACCTAATGCTGCGGGAGTTGTATAGGAAGCGCGATCGCTCATCCTTCCTCGCATATATGGATCGAGGGATAAGTAAATCGTGCGGGTGAGTATTTCTGACTCTCCCAGTTCTGGAATTGCCGTTTCAATAAGGGCAAAATCGCTTTCTTTCGGTTCGCCCGTTGGGTAACTTTTGAGCAGAATTTGTTTGTTTATGGAGTCAGACATGGATGTCTCCTTCATTTATATATTGCCTTATCGATCGTACAGTGGAAGAATTCACCTTCTGACTCAAAGCGATCGCGCCCCTCTGGAGAATCAAAATACCAACCAACGCGGAGGCGAGTCGGGATTGTGTAGCCGTCAAATGTCCTGCTTTCGTCGATGATTCCACCAAAATCAACATAGTGGCAATCTCCGCCTTCGGGATTCCCCCAGCGACGGATTTTCATTCGCTCTAACATACCTTGGTTATTAACTGTTAAAGTGAGTTCGGCTGGTTCGCCGAGTGCTGTGAAGTTAGCCTGTACTACCGATGCGCTTAATTCCGTCCATGATACATCAGAGCGACAAAGGACAGAAGGTAGCCACACCGCCTCTGTCTGAACTCGTCCCACACACGATCGAGTGATATCCTCTCCGCTTCTCTGTATGGTATTCCACGAAGCATTTCCAGCACCATCTACGACGCGATCGCATCCCAAAATCGGCAAGCCGTTCATCTCAGTCGTCGCCTGCCAAATCATGCCTCGATCCCAGCAAATCACTTCTTCCGCTTTAAATGAATGCCAATGTTTTCCGAGTTTCATTTCTCCCTGCATCCACAATCTCACTGCTGAGGCTAGCTGCGTACCAGGAGTGATCGCCTTCTCCAGATAGCGACGGGCTACAGGGGGAAGATTGATTAGTAATTTGGGCTGGAAAACTGCATTATCGATGGATGCCGATTGCCACAAATCATCTAGAGAAATCTCTTGAGGTTTAGTAATAGCTTCAACCATTGTGACCATCTACTCTATTTATTCTTTGACTGTGACAGGCGGTTGGGTTATTTCCTGTATGAGTTGATTAAATATAATACAAAGCTTAAAAACTAAAATGGATATAAACCATGAGGAGAATAAAAATGCGATCGCACACTGTCCCCTCTGGGGAATCGTAACAATATTGAAATAATTCAGATATGAAACTTTCTTTACTTTTCTTGTCGAAGTTAATCAAATAACCCCAGAAATGAAACCGTAACTTGTCATAATGCAGGGGACTAAATAAGACATCAGTCACCATCCAGTTAAAACCTGTTTGGGGCGATCGGCTTTTTACAACTACTTGCAAATAAAATCTTGATTGGAGTTGTGATGTATACAAATAATGGATTTCCTACTAATTTTTCATCCCTCCAAGGACTGCGAGTACTTGTTGTAGATGATAATGTCGATTGCTGCGATTTAATTAAGCTACTGTTGCAACTCTATGGTGTTGAGGTACAAACAGCGTTTTCAGTCCAACAAGCTTTGAAAATATTTAGGCAATGGCAACCTGATGTCCTCGTGAGTGATATTACTTTGCCACAAGAGGATGGTTTTGCTCTGATTCAACAAGTGAGAACCAAAGCAGGAGAGGGAGGGAAAGTGGTCTTAGCCATTGCTATAACGGGCTATGCTGATGAAAAAATGACCAAACGTGTGCTGTCTGCTGGATTTGATCTGTTGTTCACCAAACCCCTAGATTTTGATGAGTTCCTTGCTGTGCTTGCCTGTTTAGCAATTTGCCAACAGTCCTCTTATGCGATCGCTCAACGGATTTTGGGTGATTTCTCTAGACACAGCGATCTAAGTCTTGAAAAGCAGTTAGCTCCGGCATTTCCAAGTTAGCTAATCACGGGAAAACCCCACAACCAGGGGATGAAAATCCTTATTCTCCTCTTTCCTGTTCCCTGTTCCCTATGTTCAAGCTAGCGTCACCATTTTTGAAACACAATCAACAAATTAATCTAATTTCGTGAACCAATTGTCGGTCAAGAATCTATCCTTGCATATATGCGTGAAGAATGCTACGGACTCAAGCTGCTTCCCGAAGGAGGGGTATCTGAGTCAGCAGCAGAAGGGTTCACACAAATTAAAGTCACAGGGAAAGTGCAAACTTCCTGGTTTGGTGACAATGTGGGAATAAACCTAGCATGGCGGTTTTTGATCGATCCTCAAGGCAAAATTTTCTTTTTGGCAATTGACATTCTGGCTTCTCCCGAAGAACTGCTAAACCTCGGCTTAGTAAGAAATTGACGGATTAGGATTTAAGACTCTAACCACGAGCGAGGAGGCAGGGGAGCAGGGTGCAGGGGAGAAAGATTCTGGAATTCCCCTGCCAGAAAAATTTCTTAAGCTCGATCGCAATTATGATTTAAACGGATCATAATTTTTTCCGGCTCGGTCAAATTTTTAAAACCATAACGGCGATAAAGTCCATGAGCATCTTTTGTACCTAACATCCACCTTTGAACATCTTGCAATTCTGGATATTCCAAAATATATTGTACAAACCATTTTCCTAAACCCTGTCCCCGATAAGGCTCCAGAATAAAAACATCTTTTAACAACGCAGAAGTTGCATAGTCAGTGATGACTCTCGCAAAGCCAACTTGTTGATTATCTTCATAAAGCCCAAAAGATAAAGAATTGTTTATTGATTTTTCCACAGTGGCTAATGGGATCTTTTCAGCCCAATAGGAAGTTTGTAAAAAATCATGAATCATTTTAATATCCAACTTGGATGGATCGGTGCTGATGTAAAATTTATGTTTTAATTCTTCGTTCATATATCTGAATCTTCTATTTGATATATAGTAATTAATTCTAATTCATTCTTATAGTCAGTGCGTTGCAGCCTGAGATGATGAAATTACTGAACCATTAGTTGGAGAGCAGAAGCTATATTCAGTGTTCAAGGATATGGATGCATCTAGCATTAATTATGAATCAGCCTACAACAAAATCTTGGCAAGAAGTCCGCGCGGCTTTTCAAAAAATCTGGGGTTATGAAGATTTTCGTCCGCCACAGGGAGAAATTGTCAGCAGTTTATTGGCACAAAAAGATGCGCTGATTATTATGCCCACAGGTGGCGGGAAATCGATTTGTTTTCAACTTCCTGCATTGCTACAAACAGGATTAACTTTGGTAGTCTCGCCCTTAGTGGCACTGATGGAAAATCAAGTGCAGGAACTACGAGAAAGCCACCAAAAAGCAGCACTTTTGCATAGTGAATTATCTTCATCTCAACGTCGTGCAACTCTGCAATCTTTGGAACGTCAACAGCTAAGATTACTTTATTTATCACCAGAAACTTTGCTCAGTGCGCCAGTGTGGGAAAAATTATGTCACCCGCAATTGCAAATTAACGGTTTGATTTTAGATGAAGCTCATTGTTTAGTGCAGTGGGGTGATACTTTTCGCCCAGCTTATCGCAGATTAGGGGCGGTGCGTCCGGCATTGCTAAAATCAAAACCACCAGGAACAAAAATTAGCATCGCCGCTTTTACCGCGACTGCTGATCCCTTAGCCCAAAAAACTATTCAAACAGTTTTACAATTACAGCAACCAGAGATTTTCCGTTTAAATCCTTACCGTCCGAATTTGCATCCCAGCGTTCGCATTGCTTGGACACCACGAGGTAGGAAACAACAATTATTAAAGTTTATTCAAAATAGACCTCAACAATCGGGGTTAGTTTACGTTCGCACTCGGAGAGATAGCGAAGATTTAGCCCAATGGTTAGCAGAGATGGGTTATGCTACAGCTAGTTATCATGCAGGATTGGGTGCAACAGAACGCCGTGAAGTAGAAGCAAGCTGGTTAAGTGGCAAAATACCCTTTGTGGTGTGTACCTGTGCCTTTGGTATGGGGATTAATAAAAGTAATGTCCGGTGGGTTGTTCACTTCCACGCACCACATCTGCTTTCTGAATATGTGCAAGAAATTGGCCGGGCTGGAAGAGATGGGAAACCGGCTGAAGCGTTAACATTGGTGAGTGAACCTACGGGGTGGTTAGATCCAGAGGATAAGCAAAGACAGCAGTTTTTTCAAGAGCAAATGCGATCGCAACAACAAATAGCGCAGCAACTTGTGAAAAAATTACCAAAGCAGGGAGAAGTGAATGCTGTAACCCGACAATTTCCTGACGGTGCTACGGCGTTGGCTTTACTTCACAGCAGCGGTCAGTTAAACTGGCTCGATCCTTTCCATTACACCATTGGGCAAAAAGCGGGAAATCAGCCACCGACGCAATTACATGCTGCTAAACAGATGCATCAATATCTGACTACAAAGCAGTGTCGTTGGCAGTTTTTGTTAAACGCTTTTGGTTTTGATAAAGACGCAGCTAACTGGCGTTGCGGACATTGTGATAATTGCCGTCAATAAGTCACGCTAGGGACTATTTTTAGTGCAGGCTGCTGGTTCGTAGTTGCGTACTTGCCACCTTACTCTCCTGATTTAAATAAAATTGAGCGGTGCTGATCTTGGCTAAAAAGTCGTATCCGCAAGCAACTGGAGTACTTTCCTACCTTGCGAGCGGCGATGGAGCATGTTCTGAGTTTAGTGTCCTAATCAACCTGGCGGTTGCTATACCTCAAAACCTGTATTTTTTGGGGTAAGCGTCTCGCCCGCCCTGATTAATAAGCGTGCAAGATGCCTACCCCACAAAATTGAGTAATTTATTTGTTGGAATTCCCAGTGCTTTGCGCTCAATTAAGGTGCAAGAGCATTACCCCGAATTAGACTACCAATGGTTTTGGCAGTAATTTTCAATTGGGTAATGGGATTAGCTGGGACAACTGTCTTATACAGATAGCTATCGAATGTTAGCCGTTGTACATCAAGGTCATCGCACATTTCCACGAACGCTTCGCGGGTAGCGTTGGAACGATAGAATACATTTTGCAGAATGTCCAGCACTTTGTAAGTGAGTCCATATCTCTTATCCCAACGCTTCAGGTAAACCTTGAGGTCGCCTTCTGTAGGAATACGGCTACCACTATTAGATGCTTCTACAATAGTTTCGGCACACATCCGCCCAGATTTAGCGGCAAAATAAATACCTTCACCAGAAGATTTGGTAACATAACCAGCAGCATCTCCCACCAAAGCGATGCGACCAACAACACGACGGGGACGGGGATGTTCGGGAATGGGGTGGGCTTCGACTTTGATGATTTTACCGCCTGCTAGCTTCTCGGAAGCACGGGCGCGGATACCAGCTTGTAACTGTTTGATGCTGGCTTTATTGATGTGCATCGTACCAGTACCGACAGCTACGTGGTCATGTTTGGGGAAAACCCAAGCGTAGAAGTCAGTAGAAACGTCATCACCGACATACATTTCGGCGAGGTCGTTGTAGTAGGCCATTTTGTCTTCGGGTAAGCGAATTCGCTCTTGGAAAGCGATCGCATAATTGTAATCCCCAGCGTCCATTTCTTTAGCAACGCGAGAATTAGCCCCATCTGCCCCAATGATTAAATCCACCTTCAGAGTTTTGGCAATACCCTGCGATATCCCTTCTGTATGGTCAACGTAATGGATGGTATAGGGGTCAGTATTATTTCCTGGTATATCAAGTTTGTGAACAGTGGCATTAATTAAATTTGCACCTAGTTTTGCCGCGCGATCGCGCAAAAAGCCATCTAGCACTTCCCGGCGGCACATTCCTATATATTCATCTTCATTTACCAGATTAATATCAACTTCCCGATTAGAAGGTGAAATCATTTTCATCTTCCGTACCCGGCGATCGATAATCTCTGGTGGTAAGTCAAATTCACTCACCATACATAGGGGAATTGCGCCCCCACAAGGCTTTGCATTGTCTAGCTTCCGCTCAAACAGGTAGGTTTCAATCCCAGAGGCTGCCAGTGTTTCTGCGGCAGATGAACCAGCAGGGCCTGACCCAATAACAGCAACCCGTAGTGTCAAAGGTCTTTCTCCCAATCTTCACATTTACCCAGAGCATACTACCACGGTCTTTCTAGTGATTTGGCGCTTTACCTTCAGGTTTCTGCTTAAATGCAATATTCCTTAATGTTTCGATACGAATTGAGGCATTGGGAATTGGGAAAAATGAAGAATATTACCCAGTCCCCAATCCCCAATCCCCAATCC
>NZ_NOLI01000042.1:0-51268 GCF_002245975.1 Nostoc sp. 'Peltigera membranacea cyanobiont' 213
CGAGGACGAATAAGACCGTCACTGATTCAATGATGTTGGAAGCCCCAACCTCAGCGAAGCAGGTTGGGGTACTTCACTCCGGTACATCCTGCAATACGATAAAGATACACCTGATTTTTCACAGTATCTGGAAAACCTTTCTCTAAATCTCTCTTCTAAGAGGAGAGAGACTTTAAATTTTCCCCCTTACCGACAAGGGAAGGAGGTTAGGGGATTAGGTTTTTCGTGGGTTTATTGTAAATGCTGTGAAAAGTCAGAAAGATAGACCGATTAAAAGTATCTTTATGCCAAGACAGAAAAATTACATTGCTTTTGGACTAACAAAAGATGATGGGAACTTTATGAGTCAAGCACAAGAACACCTGATAGTGTTACAGATCGCAACTGTCAACAGTGAAATTAATTAAACTTACTGCTAATTCCTCTAAAAAAACTTATGCAACACTTTTTATTAACTTGGCTCGGTACTGCGGTAGCGTTATTTCTGACTGCTAATATTGTTCCGGGATTCTTTATCAAGAATTTTGTGGTTGCCTTAGTCGCTACCCTTGTTATTGGTCTGGTTAATGCATTTATTAGACCAATTTTGCAGATTTTAACTTTTCCGATTACCTTGCTCACCTTTGGTTTATTTACATTGGTAATCAACGCTTTAACCCTTTGGTTGGCAAGTGCTTTAACTCCTGGTTATGGTTTTGAGATTCAGGGATTTTTACCTGCTTTGTTAGGTTCAATTGTGCTAGCTGTTGTTTCTAGCATAATTAACTATTTATTGAGAGTTGTTGACTAAGTAGGTCGGCGTAATTAAAGCTAACTGGCGAACGCGAACAGGGTCTCCGACAGAGGGCTGTTACGTAGTCGGGGCATAGACTATTAAGTTAGGTGATGTTAGACAGTCCGAGACTGCAATTGCTGTTTGAGCTTAGAATCCCCCGTTTTATAAACGGGGGAGGATGTCAAGGGAGTCCCGTTAGAAAATTTAAAAAGTTGCCAAAATGGCAACCAGACTCTGATTAACCAAGTTAAATTGAACGAAGATAAACGACTTCAAGGTTTTTTTATCAGGGCCTACCACGCAAGCAAATTCCTTTGAACTAATACTAACTAAGTGATTTACAAAAAACCTATCTCTACTAATTATTTATAGAGGATTTTTCTCAGCAGATAAATATTAAT
Source organism: Nostoc sp. 'Peltigera membranacea cyanobiont' 213 (assembly GCF_002245975.1). Classification (NCBI taxonomy): domain Bacteria; kingdom Bacillati; phylum Cyanobacteriota; class Cyanophyceae; order Nostocales; family Nostocaceae; genus Nostoc; species Nostoc sp. 'Peltigera membranacea cyanobiont' 213. Next base: position 1,177 of record NZ_NOLI01000042.1, read on the forward strand.
AATCAGGTTTGGCATTTGCTGCAACAGGAATATAAAATGCGTATGGGCGTTGTTGTTGAAGTACGTATTAGCCCCGAAAGAACGGGCAACGTCTGTATACATTCCTGTTCACTTCAGTAGCAAATGGCAGAGTGGGAGTTTGAAAGCTGACTGATATGCTTCCTCTCACTCTCTTTTTATCGAAACAGAATTCAGTTAGCTGAAATAAAAAAAGCCCCACCTCTCACTCTTAAGAGCATTCCGTATCCCGTAAAAATTCGAGAATCGCTGCATTCACCTGCTCAAAAGCACCTGTTGATGCATCATGATAGCAGTTAGACAAAATTTTTAATTTGGAATTGGGGAGATGCTGATGTAACTTTTCACCATGACTAACAGGAAACCAACTATCTCGATCGCCCCACAAAACTAGTGTAGGACACTGAATTGCACTCAGATTATTTTGGATTTGGGTAAGCATATTTGGTTTATTTGCTTGCCAATTCTCAATTTCTTGCGCTGCTATTTGTAACTCTTCAGCAACTTTAGCGATCGCACCAGGAAATTCAATAAAGGGGTAAGTAATCCAATAGACATCTTCCTGTGTCAAAATGGACGGATCAAATAATACCCCACGTCTTTCTCTTGCCATAATTTCTCTCAATAGAGGTGCAAACAAATATGCCAGACGTAAGGTGTCAATTGTTTGGATTATTTCTAGAGGAGTTTGGGCAAGTAACGACATAGCCCAATGGGGTAAATGTTTGGTAAAAACAGGTACGTTTACGACTACAAGCTGTCCGATTAACTGCGGATTTTCTTGAGCAAGGGCAAGGGCAACTAATCCCCCCAGAGATTCAGCCACAATCACTACGGGTTCATCACATAATGCCTGAATAATTCTTTTAAACTCAAGAATTTGATGACTGTTGTGTTCTCTACGAAACGATGGTTTTTCAGAAAAACCAAAACCTTTGGCATCAAAGCAAATTACCCGGAAATGTTTAGATAATGCGGCTACACTGTGTCGCCAATTATAGCTCCAACTACCCATGCCATGTAATAAGATTAGCGGTTTACCTCTACCTTTTTCGCCATAGGAAATTTGTACAGGATAACCTTGAGCATCAGTAATAATTAGACTTTGCCGCCCTTTAGGAAAAGTAGCTTGCCACCAATCTTTCATTCCATTATCAATAAATAATTTAACCACCTGTTAAGGCGTTCCACAGCATTCTAATTAGAATCACTGGTAATGCTACTAAAACTATGGAGATCAGTAACAATCCAACCAAAAGGGCAACGATAAACAACCTATCTGCACTCTTTTGCTCGCTCGGAAACTTTAAGTATTCTTCCAATAGCTTGATATTATTAGTGTTAGCTCTCCAGGCAAAATCAAAAAAATCTCCCAAAACGGGAACAGTACCTACCAAGCCATCAACAATCACATTGAAAACCATTTTGCCTAAAGTGGCTCTAGATACACCCAGACGCGCGGCTTCTAGGATGATGTAGCTAGAAAACATGACTCCCAAAAAATCACCACCAATAGGTATAAGTCCTAAGATTGGATCTAGACCAAAACCAATCTTAGTACCAGGAATAGTAACAATGTTATCTAGCAGCCGACTTAACTGACGCAGGCGCTTCAGGGTGGGTGCTTTGGCATCAGGCTCAATCATCGAAAACCGAGGAGAAGAATCCGGCATGAAGGCGATCGCTTATTTATATTGAATGAATCGTTAGACATTTTACTCCCCTACTGAGGTTTGTCAAAAGTTTTCTCAGGGATTTACAAACTAATATTTTCATTAAATTGTGACTGCGCTTTTGAGCGCATATCTTCACCGACTGTCACGTTCAACTGATCGCCGATTAACAGAACAGCAGCGCTCATTGACAGCCAGAGCATTAAAACTATCACGGCTCCTACAGCACCATATACTTTATTATAATTCCCAAAATTTGCCACATAAAGCCGAAATAGGGCAGATAATATTGCCCAAAAAACAGCTGCTAAAATTGCTCCAGGCATCATTGGAGTACCTGAGTTCCATGCACTTGGCCCATAACGATAGACAAAGCCAAAGGCGACAGCAACAATACTTAAGGCTAATGGCCAGCGTAACAGCTTCCAAAGATGCAATAAGAAGATCAAGGAACCATTTTCCCGTATTACCATTCCCAAAATCCAGTCGCTGGTGAACACTAAGAGAGAAGCCAGCACTAAAAGTAACATAGTACCGACTGTTAATCCGAGAGAGACAAGCTTGGCTTTCCAAAAGGGGCGTATCTTTTCTGAAGGAATTTGATGGATTTGGTCGAGGGCTGTCATCGCGGTACTCACCGCCCCAGAGGCAGTCCAAATTGCTAAGACAAAGCTCAGAGAAAATAAACCGCTATTTTTGGAGTTGGTAATTTCTGTGGTAGCAAAATCACGGATCAGAATTAAGGCTTCGTCAGGTAAGATTTGACTGAGTTGAAGCGCTAGTTGTTTAAAGGTGGCTTGCAAAGATTCTGCCAATAAGCCAATGGCTGCGATTAGAGCAAGAATTGCTGGAAACAGCGATAACATGGCATTGAAGGCGATTTCCGAGGCAAGTCCCAAAAGCCGTCTTTCCATTGTCCTGGCAAAAGTTTTTTTGAGCGTGCGCCAATTGAGGTGGCGAAAGAAGCGAAAAAAACGAAGCTTTGGCATAATTTAGAGTTAAAACTGGTTAGTTTTCTTAACTACTGTGCCAAATTTTGTGTAGCGATCGCATTTATCTTTTTACCGCAAGAATACCGAGTCGGGAGCAGGGGACAGGGGAAAAAGAGATAATTTTTCATTCTCCGCTTTAAGCAGCATTCTGTCCATTGACAAATGACAAATGACAAATAACAAATGACTATTTATTTATGAATCAAGACTTAACACAACAGTGGTTGACAGAAATCCAGGTACTCAGAGAGCAGATGGCGGGACTTCAGGGCGATCGCGATGCGGCTTGGGAAAGTGCCCAAAAATGGCGACAGCTTTACAACACAGAAGCAGAACAACGCCGCACAGATGCCCAACTATCGCAACAGGCGATCGCATCCCTCAAGGCAGACTTACATAAACTCCGAGGTTTTGAGGCCGAGACACTGGCTGCTGAGACACCAGTAACAGCGATCCAACAAGAGATAGAACAACTAAAATCTGTGGAGGATTTGCAAGCTAAACTCATCGCCGCGATCAAAGAACGCGATCGCCTCTTGCAAGCTTTGAAAACTGAGCAGGATAGCCACGCCCAAACTCGTAATAGTCTAACTACTGCTTTGGGTGATGCTATTGATAGTTTGACACAGGAAAGAGCCAGAGCAGAAAAAGAGAGTAAAAATAATAGGGCATGAGGATGATTACCTCATGTAACTAACTCAAGTCCAGGTAAAGTTCCCATGCTCAAGCGTTTAATTGTGATTGTGACTGCCGCTATACTCTTTAGTAGTTCCTTGACGCTGGCAGAGAGTAAAAAGCCGAAAGTACCGGATAAATTTCCTCCCAGTCCCCTAGAAATTACCACACCCGACCCACTGCTACCCCGTTTGCCCAAGGATAAACAGCCGTTAACTCTCCAAGAACAGCAAAACTTAGAACCAGCGCTAGATGCCTTAAACCAAGAAGCAGCAGCGAAACTGCAAGCAGGGGAGCCGGTGGTGGCGTTTGAAATTTGGAACCGAGAACTTCGCTTGCGGCGCTTTTTAGGTTCATTAGCAGAGGTGCAAGCACTATCGCGAGTTGGGGCGATCGCTTGGAAGCAAAACAATAAAGAAGAAGTACAATATATTTTGCAGCGATTGCAAGCCATTGAAAAACAGGCAGAATCTCAGAAAAAAACTGCCCAAGTCGATCTAGAATTGTGGCGATCGCTAGCCCAAGCTTACCAAAATGTGCGTTCGATTAAACTAGCTGTAGAAGCTTACGACCAAGTTCTGTTAGTGGTGCGGCAGCAAAAAGATACAACAGCACTAGTAGAAATACTTAAGACCATTGGCGAACTACATCTAAGTTGGTTTGATTATCCTAAAGCCGCCCCAGTCTACGAAGAACTGTTGGGTTTCGCTACTTCCCAAGGCGAACGTGTAAACGAAATAACATATCTGCAACGGCTAGCTTACATTTATGAGCAGACACAACAACCACAGCAGTCATTGAATGTACTTAATAAACTACTAGAAATTTACGTTAGTGAAAAAAATCTTACTAAAATACCAGAATTAAAGCTAGCGATCGCTTCAGATTACGAATCTCTTGCAAAGAAAGATCCTAACTTACTGCTAGAAGCCTTTAAAAATTATCAAGAGGCTTATACCACTGCTTGGCAATTAAAGGAGTACGTTCCAGCTGGTGACGCTTTGCAAAAGTTAATTGCGCTGTACCGTTCTCAAGGACAAATAGACGAGGCCTTGCAGGCTAGCCAAATCCTTGTGCAGACAGAGGCGCAAGCCGCCAACTTTTACGGGATGATGCAAGCTTATGACCAAATTGGGCAATTGTATATAGAACGCAAAGATTTTCCTCAAGCATTAACAGCTTTTAAACAAGGATTGGAACTAGCGCAACAACTCAAACATGAAGAAGCATACTTTACTGGGCAAATTGAAAAAGTATCGAAGGCAAATTTATAGGCAATATTAACGCTATTCAATCCCTGAATTTTGGATTATGGATTGAAATACTAAAAATTTCCAAATGATGGAGTTTCTTAAATTGGTAGTGAGGATGGCTACTCTTGATAAGAGTGCGTTACGAACTCTGTTCTAACACAACGCCAGTTGATACGAGGGAACCTCCCTTCGGGTTCACCAGTCGCCTACGGCGGGAAACCCGCCTACAGCGCTGGATTCACCGCAACGCAATGGCTCCTCTACAATCCCTAATTTCGTTCAAAAATCAAATAGTAATCCTAATATTTACTTATCTAAAATTTTTGTTGAAAATTGCAAGCTAGAATAACGAAAACTTCTTAAGACTGAGTTCTTCGACAACGGGGTTTATGTCAGGATGCTTTACTCATAAACATACATTATGGATTCTGTTCAGGTTGAAACAACTGCGCCACTGACTCTGGAAATTTCCCAGATTGCCTCACCAGCAACAGCACTTTCTCCAACCTCTCGAATTCCTAAGGATGCTATTCGCACAAGTTTAAAAGCCTCCACAGCGGATTCTGTCTTAGCATCGGTTTACTCTCTTGGAACTGGCGGCATTTTACTCAGCAATTTCTTAGTGGAATTGGGTGCTAGTCCATTAGTATTTGGGATGCTTTGCTCTATCCCCATGTTGGTCAATCTGATTCAGCCCTTGGGTGCTTACTTGTCTGAACGTAGCAGCAGCCGCTTTCAATATTCTCTTCGCACACACGGAATTGGTCGGCTGCTATGGCTAGTTCTAGTAATCGGTATTGTAGCTGTAAGCTTGGGAGTGATTAATACTCACCAGTTAGCGATCTTGACACTCTTGATTGTCCTATTCAGCAATCTTTTGGGAGGATTAGGAACTGCATCATGGCTAAGTTGGGTAGCAATGATCGTTCCCAGACAATTGCGAGGCAGGTATTTTGGGACACGCAATAGTGCTGCTAACCTCACCAATTTGGTTTGCGTACCAATGGCTGGTCTAGCTGTATCACATTGGTATGGTGGAACTCTACAAGGCTATGGGGTGGTTTTGTTAATAAGCATTGTGTTGGGAATTGCGGGATTGGGATGTCAGTATTTCCAAGTAGATATGAATCCGCGATCGCAAAACACTTATTATGGCAAGTTAACTCAAACAAGTGAGATTCTACCAGAGATTGCAAAAGATGAATCTTCGGAAGTGGCTCAATCAATTCACCCACCACAAAACCAATTAGCTAACAGTGTTTGGAAAAACTCTAACTTTTTAAGATTTCTGCTCTATTTCAGCTTCTGGAATCTTGCTGTTAACCTCAGCAGTCCTTTTTTCAACCTCTACATGCTAGACAGGCTGGATTTGGATGTAAGCTATGTGACTATCTACAACAGCCTTCAGGCGGGGGCCACTTTGCTAATGCTGATTCTATGGGGAAAATTAGCAGACAAGATAGGCAATCGTCCCATCCTCATCTCTATTGGGGTTTTGGTTGCAGCTACACCACCGCTATGGCTGGGGATTGGTGCTAATCGCCTTGATATTTGGTTGTGGCTACCTCTGCTACACATTTTGGCTGGAGGTACTTGGGCGGCGATTGACTTGTGCAGTAACAATATACAATTAGCGATCGCCCCAACTCAAAATCAGTCTATCTATTTTGCGATCGCAGCTGCCGTTGCTGGAGCAAGTGGTGCTTTAGGCACAACTATAGGCAGCTTCATTATTCAATTTGCTCAGTTTGGTGGCTTGCTAGGGTTGTTCGCCCTCTCTGGTCTATTCCGACTAGCAGCAATTGTTCCACTGGTTTTTGTCAAAGAGCCGGGGAGGTGAGGGGGCAGGAAGCAGGGGGACTGGAGTGAGAACTTGCAACAGTCTTTCCCCATTCCCCATTCCCCACGTCACACGTCCCACGTTCTATTCGGCGGCGGTAGAAGTTAAAGACATTGTTTCCCACAAAACCATGTGAGGTGGTGTTAGTACCGGCTGGTGTAGAGCAATCAGCTGGGCTAGGGTGTTCTTTAATTGGGTACGGGGTATGATATCATCAACAAAACCATGCAAGAGCAAATCTTCAGCAGTCTGAAAATTTTCGGGGAGTTTTTCCCGCAGGGTTTGCTCAATCACTCGCCGACCGGCAAAACCAATGGTTGCTTTGGGTTCTGCCAAAATGATATCGCCCAACATCGCAAAACTAGCGGTAACGCCGCCCGTTGTGGGATTGGTCAAAACAGGAATGTATAATAGTCGCGCGTCTTTATGACGCTGTAGGGCTGCGGAAATTTTCGCCATCTGCATCAAGGAGAGCATTCCTTCTTGCATTCTCGCGCCGCCGGAGGTGCAGACAATAACTACAGGATACCGTCGTTGAGTGGCTTGCTCAATCATCCGGGTGAGTTTTTCTCCCACAACCGAACCCATACTACCACCCATGAAGCGGAAATCCATAACCCCAAGGGCAATGGGCAAACCATTGATTTGACCTAAACCAGTGTGAACTGCGTCTATTAAGCCAATTTTATCTTGTGTTTCCCGCAGGCGATCGCTGTAGAGTTTGCGATCGCGAAATTCTAGCGGATCGGTTGGACGCAAATGCTCGTCTAGGGGTTTCCAGGTATTGTTATCTATCAATTGACGAATGCGTTCATCGCTATCTACCCGATTGTGATGACCACATTCGATACAAACCATCTGATTGGCTTTCAGGTCTTTTGTGTATGCCAAAACACCGCACTTAGAACATTTATGCCACAAACCATCCGCAATTTCACGTTCTTGGCGTTCGAGGTTGGTAGATCCTGATTTCCGTCGATTTGCAAACCAATCAAATAGAGACTTTAAACCACGTGATTCTTCGTTGTTAGCCATTTTTTATTTTATTTTAAGTGGGCATGAGGTTGAAAACATGTCAAACCGTATTGGGTTGTCCTTAGTCATAAGTCATTTGTCTTTACTAATGACTAATTACTACATCGTCAAACTACGCTTTTAAGCAATTCAGACCTTAATTATCATCTTTGGTTGCCAGCTTAACGAAAATACTTATGCCAATACAAGTCTTTTGCTCTTTTTTTCAGCAGACTTAATTATATGGACGTACTGACAAAGCCATGAGAATACCAACCTCCAAATAAGATGCTCTCCCTCTCCCACTCAAATCAATGATTCGCATCGCTAGTGTTTTGAATAAGCAGCATCTGTTGTACTAGTTGTGCTTGCCAACGGTTAATCGTTCGTTAAGAGGGTAATACAAGTCACAAGCAGAATATTATCAAAATATGAAGGGCAAATGGGGTAATGTTGGTTACAGTCACGAATTATAAATATTTCTTATGAAAGGTTATTGGGTATGCGGCATTGCTTACACCCCCAACTCCAATTCAAGATGCTGAAAAAAATAACCGCAGGTAGCTAGACAAAATGGCTTCACCGCTAAATATGGCGATCGCAGATCCTAAAGCCAGAAAAGGGCCAAAAGGCATTTTTTGTCCTAACCTTTGTCTCGATGTCTCTTGACTCACGGCTTTGTGTCTATGCATAATAACACCACTCCCAATTAAGGCTCCCAGCGCACAGGCGATAAAACTAGCTAAGAGCAAATATTTCCAGCCTAACCAGGCTCCCATCATGGCTGCTAACTTGGCATCACCCGCACCCATTGCAGTTTTACCAAAGGCAACTGAACCCAATAGGGCGATCGCATCAAATAACCATAAACCTAAGACTGCGCCGACTATCGCCATCATCAGATGATTTACCAATGCCACAAAACTACCCTCTGGTAGATAACCAACCACCATTTGGAATAGAATTCCTACCATTAAACCCGACTGAGTAAGTGGATTAGGTAAGGTCATTGTATCTAGGTCGATAAGCGATAGTGCTAATAACCAACTACAAAAAGCCCAATAGCCTATTGTTAAAGTAGAAACTTGGAATACTAAAAAAACCAGCAAAAAAATTATGCCCGTCACCCCTTCTACCACGGGATAACGGACAGAAATTTTGCTTTTGCAATATCGACACCGCCCTTTTAAGGAAATCCAGCCGAATACTGGTACATTGTCGTAAGCTTTTAGCTGGTTTAAGCATTTAGGACAACGAGAAGGTGGCCAAAGAATTGACAACCCAGCAGGTAGCCGATAAACAATAACGTTGAGAAAACTGCCAATAGATGCACCCAAAGCAAAGACCATTACACTCGCTGGAATAGCGAACAAAATGTCCATACAGTCTAATTGTCCTTTGTCATTAGTCCTGTGTCATTTGTCGTTTATCTTTTGTCTTTTGTCATTAGTCATTTGTCCTTTGTCGAGAACTAATGACCAATGACCAATGACCAATGACCAATGACCAATGACCAATGACCAATGACCAATGACTAATACATGTGTGATTCAATTTGACTTAAGGGTACAAAACACTCTTGAGGTAAAAGAACTGGTTGGTTAGTAAAAATAACCTTACCTCGATGATTCACACGATTAATTGCTACACCGGAAGGTTGTCCCGCGATTTCGGGGTGGACTTCACAGTGAGTATAGTATATCTGCCCAGCAGCTCTGATTACAGCAGGATCAATCAAAGGCGATTGGTTCTTTGGGGCGGTAAAATTTACTTGTCCTTGTCGTAATGCGTACACTATCGACTGTTATTTGATTGCTAGATTTCACTTTAGTCTACCCGAAACTTATAGCAAAGGTTGCCAAATTGCCCAGTTTGCTCTAAAAAATTATTTTTGTTCAATAGCTTTAATGAGTGAGTCTCCCATAGCGCGGCAACCCAAGAGGTTTTTTCCTGGAGAAATTATATCCCCTGTGCGATCGCCTTGTTCTAAAACTTGCAATACAGCTTGTTCGATGCGATCTGCTGCTTGTGGTTGGTCTAAACCGTAGCGCAACATCATCGCCGCACTCAAAACCTGCGCGAGAGGATTTGCGTTATCCTGTCCGGCAATATCTGGGGCGGAACCGTGGACTGGTTCAAACACACCAGGCCCAGAAGCGCCCAAACTAGCTGAGGGTAACATCCCAATACTACCTGTGAGCATGGCAGCAGCATCAGAGAGAATATCGCCAAACAAATTGCCTGTAACAATGGTGTCGAACTGCTTGGGAGCGCGTACTAACTGCATAGCAGCATTGTCTACATATAAATGAGAGAGTTCGATATCTGGATACTCTTGAGAAAGTTGGGTGATGCGATCGCGCCACAACTGAGATACTTCTAATACGTTCGCTTTATCCACCGAACAAAGTTTACCACCGCGTTTTTTTGCCGCTTCAAAAGCCACCCGCCCAATGCGTTCAATTTCCGATTCGGTGTAAACCATTGTATTTACACCGCGTTTCTCACCAGTTTCTGTGGCAAAAATCCCTTTAGGTTTACCGAAGTAAATGCCACCAGTCAGTTCGCGCACCACCATAATATCCACGCCTTCGACAATTTCGCGTTTCAAAGTCGAGGCATCAATTAGCTGGGGCAAAATTTTCGCTGGGCGCAAATTGGCAAATAATCCCAAACCTGCGCGTAGCCCTAACAAACCTGCTTCTGGGCGTAAATTAGATGGCAGGGAATCCCACTTGTAACCACCAATGGCAGCAAGCAATACAGCATCACTGTTACGGCAAGCCTCTAGAGTGGAAGATGGTAAGGGTTCCCCTGTAGCGTCAATTGCTGCACCACCGATCAGGGCTTCTTGAAATTCAAACTTTAGATCGAATTGCTTCCCTACGACTTTCAGCACATCTACCGCCACTGCCATAATTTCAGGGCCAATGCCATCGCCGGGGAGTAGAGTAATGCGGTAGTTCTGGGTCATAGCTAGTTTTACTGGGTAAATGCTTACAGATTAAATATCATACCTAGCAAAATGTACCGATGGAATTTTTAATATATTAGGGTGAGGAAGGTGGGATACAACAGACGCAGCAAAATATCCATGCTTCGGAAACACCTTGGGCGATCAGTAACTATTCAGTAATATTCATCTCTGGAGAAAAAGTCATTATTCATGGAGACGATCTTAAACAGTTAATATCGCCGTTGCACAACGACAATCAGCCATAACAGTGCTAAAACGAATAGAATCACATGGAAAAACTCATACCCTAAATTAGGTAACCAACTCAACATCCACCCTAAGCCTAGCTGAAATGAGTTTGCCAGAATTGTTAGAATTCCGACATATAGCAACAGAACAATACCAATACTCAAAGGAATCCTTAGTACATCTTTTAGTGCTAAAGAAGCAATTCCCAAAAAGCCAAGGTAAGGAAATACGAATAGATATATCGAGAACCAGTAGCCTACGCGATCGGGGTTAGGAGGTGATAAAAACCAGTTCAGATACAAAGAACCGTTAACCCCCATCCCTAAAAAAATTAGTACATAAAGCAGCTTTTTACTAATTATCATATTTACGCAAAGGATGAAAATTTTTGAATGCCATGCAGGAGCCTGGACAAAATTTGTGAATTTAGCTTTCACTTTCTCACGTTTTTCCGAGATGATTCAACTCTCAGCACCTAATCGCAACGATCGCAATTGACTGGAGTTTAGACTAATTTTACCCATCAAACCGCCAGTTTATAAACAATTATTATATTTAACCGACATACTTGCTTTTACCGTGGCAAATAAGAAGTATCGCCAGTTACAATATTTCCAGGCGATCGCAACGCCCAGGAGCCAAATTATTAATAATTTGGGATGGTGCAGTTATCACCGTTCACAGCCAATCAAAGATTATTTAGGTTCTTTAAATAATGGTTTAGAAAGAGGATAATGGTTGATAACCTGTGAAAGATTTGCTCCCAAAGCACCGCAGCAAAATCCTGTAGAAGATATTTGGTTGCAAGCAAAAAGATTCATTAGAGAGTTTTATTTTTTCTACAATTCCTTCTGTGTCATCAGAGCTTCATTTGAGTTATCAGTAAATTGTCAAATTTTTGACTTTCATAAACTCCACGAATATGGTGTTTTCTCATGAATCATTTAGGATTGCTAAATCGTTTTTGGGTGGAATGAAGGTCAGCGCCAAAATATTAATCTTGGCAATAAGACTAATCAAAAGTTTGTGCAAATTCCTACTGCTAGATTGAAAGACAGAATTAATCAACTATGCCAACAGTATGGACTAAGGTTTGAGGAAACTGAAGAAAGTTACACTCAAATCCTCTTTCCTCCTGCCTCCTGCCTTCTGCCTCCTGCCTCATCCAAACAATAAATATTCACAGCGACCTACTTACTATTCCTGCTACTATAGGACTAGTATTTGATTTATGAAAAGATACGTAGGGTGTGTTAGCGACAGCGTAACGCACCATTATCAAGGGTTTGGTGCGTTACGAACTGCGTTCTAACACACCCTACAATACCTAATTTTGTTCAAAAATCAAATATGATTCCTATATCCCTAAATGGTCTATGTTCTGAATCTCAATTTCTTTGCCATTTAACATCACAACAGAATTCTCCATTACTTCTATTGCAATTTTCTTAAATAATTTTGGTTATTAATTAATTTTTTTAAACTCTTTCATGTTCTCAAGGACATAAGCTAGTGCGCTTGGTACTACCTAAGTTCTCTTTTAGGCAAAGTTTGTCAAGCGCCTAACTTTCTGCATGAATGCTACTAAAACTCAGACTATGACTGTGGAACCCAGACAGAAACAGAACCAGCATTGCATCGAAAATCAGCCCAGCCCTCATCATTCGTTGTGACAGGTTCGCTGATATGTTCAGTGATGTCAATGTAAGTGCTGTTGGGTTGCCCAACTTCCATCCACTTAGTCCCCTCTCCCCCATTACTCAAAACAACCGCCATCCCGCCAGGATGTTCTTCGTCTCCTAAGCGTGTCCAGCCGATTGTATTAGCGCGATCGAAATAATCGTATTGGTCGCCATAGGCATAGGTTTGACGGGCGTGCAAAAATTTATCAATTATCCATTGATGACTATCGAGCCAAATCTCATACTCATTGCCATCTGGTCCCTTATCCTTGTAATGAGCGCCATAGTAATCAGCATAGAAGATACAGGGATAACCATCACTTCGCAGTAGGATCAACGCATAAGCCAACGGTTTAAACCAGCTTTCTACTACAGACTCCAATGACTGCAAAGGTTGAGAATCATGATTGTCAACTAAGGTGACGGCTAAAGCAGGTTGCTGTTGCACCAAGGTGTTATCAAATATCTGCCGCATATCGTATTCATTGCCTTGTTTGCTGGCAGCGCTAAAGTTATAGTGCAATGGCGCATCAAACAGCAACACATCGCCACCGGTGATGCTAATGAAATGGTGCAGCGCTTCAACTTCATAAGACCAATACTCACCCACGGCAAAAAGATCGCGACCTGCTTTTTGGCGACAGTGGTGCAGCCATTCTGGGAAAAAGCCAGCTCTAACGTGTTTAACAGCATCAAAACGAAAGCCATCTACATCAGTGGTTTCTACAAACCACTCACCCCAGCGATTCAACTCCTCACGAACTTCTGGACTTTCCATATCCAAATCGCATCCCATGAGATAGTCGAAAGCGCCTTTTTCTAGGTCAACGTTATCATCAAATTTTTTATCTTTGAATAGATAAACTGCGTTCTCACCTTCGTTGTAAACGTTGTAATCAACTGCGTCGAAGTGCCACCAGTGCCATTCCATATCGGAGTATTTGCCCTGGCGACCTGGGAAGGTAAAGTGAGTCCACACTTTAATCTTTTGCATCTCACCAATGGCGTGGTTGCGATCGTCTGGACTATAGGGCGTTGCTTCCACCTCTTCTTCTTGGTCTGCACCTAACTTGTGGTTGAGAACAACATCCGCATACACTCGAATGCCAGCATCTTTTGCCGCCTTGACAGCAGCGATATACTCGTCTTTTGTGCCGTACTTTGTCCGAACCGAGCCTTTTTGGTCAAACTCGCCTAGATCGTATATATCGTAGACCCCGTAGCCGACATCGTAGCCACCCCCTGTTCCTTTGTATGCTGGGGGTAGCCAAACAGATGTAACACCTGCATCAGCTAACTCTTTGACTTTATCTTTAAATTCATTCCAAAGATTGCCATCTGGAGGGATATACCAATGGAAGTACTGCATCATTACACCATTCAGTTGAGCCATCTGTATCCCTCTATTCAAATATTACGATGAATTGTTATTGCCGACACAAAAATTATACTTGAAGTTTTGTTTGATGTTTCAGGGTAACTGAAACTTTTAGTTTAAGAACCCCTCATTTGTATGAGGGGTTTTAGCATCAGGTCAGAGGAATTATTTTACACAATTCCTGGAATAGTAGATTTACTACTTTACTCATGAGCTTACCTTGGATATGTTTACCACCTAACAGCTTCTGGCCTTGTTCGCTAACGTTAGCTTTGAGTGAGTCGCGGTAATTGATTAATTCCTTGGTCAGATGGTTTTCTGGTAGCCTTCCAGTTTCTATGCCGGTTAGGGTGTACTGCCATAAGCTAATTCGGCACAGTGACGAGCCGCTAGCTTTTTCTACTAGACCATCACCAGACTGTTCCAGAACAGTACCCATTCCCAAACGCATTTTGAAAGTATCGCGGCTGCGGTTGCGTTTAATGCGTTTGGTGTCGCCGGCTAATCGTCTCACAGTGGTTTCTCCGTTTTTGCGATCGCGTTCCGTTTTCTTCACCTCTCGCACTTCATATTCAATTACTGGTTTACCATTAACACCCAGGAATGATTCAAATGGGTAAATCCTGGTAAGCAGCCGCGATCGCACTCTCAACCCAAAACCGAACTTGTCAAACACGCTCATGTAAGGCTTGAACGCTGACTCAGACAACATTTTACTGATTCTTCCTTCTAAGCGCTGCTCATAGAGCGAGATATCACACATCCATTCGGCGTGTAGTTCCAAGATTGGGTCAATTTCAATTCCGTAGTCTTTGGCAATGGATATTTTATAGCGATTTTCGATTCGGGTTTTCCCGGCGGGGGAGATTTCGAGCCTTTTAGCCAACCATCCCCAAAGGGGTGGTAAAAATCCCGCCTTGCTAGATGTACTCTTTGTGTGAGCAACCTCTGGGAATTGCCAAGCGAGAAGCTGCCTTGCATAATTCACAATTGGCGATTGCACCCTGTTGAGATGTTCTAGCTGTTGGCACAGGTCACGGAGTTCATCAATCGGTTCGGGGCGGTGCATCAAGAAATACCTCAGATTTAATTCGCCAGTCTCCAAGTGATGATCCGGATCGTGACCGTAGGCGGCCATTGCTAAAGCATCAGCTGGATCACTTTTATTCGGAAGGTTCTTACCGCCGCGATAACGCCGCAATTCGACGTGACCAACCCAAATAACTTTGATTTCTAGCTTTTTAAGAATGGATGCCCAAAGTCTTGAATAGTGGTTTCCTGTGGGTTCCAGGATTGCGTAATCTGGCTTGATTTCTGATAGATAATCAGCAAAGTCAAAAGCAGATTTTTGATTCTTCTTGGCATCAGGATTGGAGTAAAAAGCCGGATATAAAGTAGATGCTTTATTTCTTGTTTTATTCCAATATGCTTGCAATCCTCCCTTGGGGTATTGTGTTAAAATATGAGTGGTTATACTCGATTTACTAACATCAATTCCAAGGATTGTTAATTCTATTGTCATGGTTCTGCGAACAATAAATGGTGGTTTTCAAGGACTGGCATCCTTTGATTAGCCCGAACTTAATAGCGCACGAATCACCCTAACGCCCCACGCTTGAGGGGCGCGATTCAGGAGTAAACGCATTCGGGGAATTAACTAGAGTTGTGCCGCGCATGAAACGTCGAACGCCACAATTTAGGGGCGCAATTCTAAATGAACGCTGCACAATACTAATTAACTTGCTGATTGCTTTGGACACAACCCGCGACGGTGGGTAGTTTCCACCGTTTCGGCTACTGTGTCAGGTAGCCTGCGCTCTCCCAAAAAGCGCGATCGCAATTACGATTCATCAGGCGGTTATATGCTGCTTTTACCCATAATCCTCATCATCTTCGTCGTAATCATCGCTTTCCTCATCTTCTGTTTCTGTGATAACTTCAGACTCAACAGTGACAGCAGTAAGCAAATTTCTAAACTGAGGCATTGAAGGAGCAGCAGGATTTAGACCTTGGGCTTTTAAAAATTCAGCCGTCGCATCCCATTCTTTACGTAATGTATTGAGCTTCTTTTCTAATTCAGCACATTCGCGCCACAGTTTACCCCTGTCTTCGTAAAAGTCTTCAGCTTTTTTACCGACAATTTTTTTAGCTCTTTCTCGCAACTCTTCTACAGTTGACTCAATAGATTCTGTTTCATCTAATTCAACTGAAAAGCCAATTCGCTCATTGCTGTAACTGCCAATTGAAATTAGAAAGTGTGCATGGATTGTTTTGATTTTCATATTTGCGAACCTTCAATTAAAAATACTTAGGGTTATTGGATGACTCTAAATCAAAAGGGATGTCATCTGGATCTGGCTCTTGCACATTTGTTAATTGTTCTTCTTTGCTTTTAAGCTCTCCTAGTTTCTCCTCTAGGTAAGAGTTTTGCTCTCGAAGATTATTAGCCATTGCCTCTAATTTTTTAATAAGAGCGACAATTTCCGTTTCTCGTGGCTCCCTAATTTTTCGTTCTACTTTCTCCATAAGTCTGGAGATTGCTTCTTCGTCATCTTCTCCCTCTAGCACCTCTCCAAAGAGTTCTAGATGCTTATTTTCATAATTTCCGAGGTTAATAACTCGCTTGTAAGAAATGGTTTTGATTTGCATATTTGTGTGATATTTTGACCTTGGTAGATGAAATTGCGATCGCACTCCCAAAAAGCGCGATCGCAAATAAATCAGCTATCCTTGGGTAACTCCCTGGGGTTGATCGAAAACTACCTCAAACACCCCTTCTCCCTGGCGAAGGATGCTGGTGTAAGCATCCGCATCGGTTCGGGTACGAAATCGACAAACACAAACGTTTGCACCACTGGGCAAGCGTCGGAAAATTGCCCACTGTCTTAATTGCTCGGAGTAAGTCATAATCTAAAATCCAAATTGTGTAAAAAACACCAGCGAAAGCTTTCAGTCCGCGCTGGCGAACTTCCTTGTAAATTCAGATACATAGTGTTCAAGTTATTGTTTTATAGGCAGTTCCTCCACTGAAAGGCTTTGGCCGTGACGAACTTGATTACTCAGCGCTTCAAGTAATCCTTCTCGGTCGTGTAACGGCAATGAGCTATTAACTTGATGTCCGACTACGTAGATTTCATCCCGGCAGCGCCCAGGTGATTGATCGCAAAGTTGAGTTGCAAGAGCCGAAATCAAAAACAGCTTTTCGCGTCTGGTCATCTTTTCAAAAGTTGGGCCGTACTCCTCCTGGAGGGATTCTAGTAAGGAGCCGTCGTTAATTGTGTAACTCGTAAAATATCCTACTGGCTTTGACAATTGGTAAAATCTCCTTAACATCAAATTTTGTTTGCTGGCGATCGCTATCGCTCCACCGGACGGCATCGATCGCCTTTTCAATAATTAGCCTCCCTCCTCCTCATCATCGGACTCTACTTTTTCGCCGATAACGATTGTCAGTCCGTCGGTTCCGGGCTGGTAATCAACGATCGCAAATTCAACATCATCAACATCCCTGATGTGCAGCTTCGTCACACCTGGGTAATGTTTTAGGTTTTCAAGTAGCTCTAAAACTGTGGTTGTCATTTTAGATATTTCGCAAAGTATGTTTAAGGTAATGTGGACGCGAGTCCCGGTTTGTCCATCTACGTCCTGGATTAAGAGAAGTATTTCGCTAGTTTGATGGTCAAGAACTCGCATCCAAAATTCTTTACCAGCGCTATCTGTTGTTCCTACTAGCCCCTTATCTATAAGGGTTTGTAGTTTTTGAGGTATTTTTTTAACAGTTGCCTCCTGAATTACTAAGTGTGCAGACATCAAACATCACCGCGCGGTTAACTCGTAACCGCGATCGCTTCTCTGGTGATAAAGGGTGTTTCCGCGCAAGGTGGCGCGGGTGCTTGCTCCGGTGAACACGCAAAGGGTTAGGCGTGGGGGAGCTAATATTCTTCTAACAATAGTTGTTCGTACAAGAATAAAAATAGTATACTGTACGAACGTTATCTCTTGTCAAGTGTTCGTACATATAAAAACGTTCGTACAGTAATATAGGAAAATTAGATGGGAATTACTAACGATGGCAAAGCCAAGAAAGATAGAAAACGAGATAAGGGCAACAGTTCGGATCAGCGAGACGGACTGGGAAGCGTTCGCGGCTCAAGCTCAGTCGATGGGATTGAACCGATCCGAGTTGCTGCGACTGATAGCCCAGGGGAAAGTACCTCTGGGGCAACTGTCGTCTGGGACGGAGAAAGTCCTACTGGTAAAATCCTAGAGCGCCTTGAACTCCTTGAAAAAGCATTTCGTACTTATGTAGGCGGTCATCAGCATCGTCTTGAGGCGCGTCTAGGAGAGAGTAAGGAGTTTGAAGCATCCTTCACAGAAGAAGTTCAAATAATAAAACAAGAAATCTATAATTTAGCTGCGAATCCCAAAGAACCTGAATAAAACCGTCCTGCCCACTGTGGCTAGGGCGGTTTTGATTTATGAAGAGAGTGAATTATATAGATGCGGGATTTCCCGATGTCTCAATCAGGTTATTTCCCGCATCGTGGAATTGAACATCTACCTTTCAATTCCTATGTACATTCTAATCAGCCTCGTACTGAACCTTTTCATTCTCTACTACTGCGTAATCGCCTTAATAGCAGCGTTGCAGCAGGTTCGCCGCCAGTGGCAAATCCTTGTATCTAAATTCAGCCAACCACGGGGTAACAAATCCCACTCATACCGCAACGACCCCAAAAACAGATACCTGCAAAGTGATTTACTAACCTTGCTCAAAGGTGATGTAGCAACCGCTAAACGCCTTTTAGCACAGCAGAGGCGAAAAAGCCCAGGTCAGTCAGATAACTGGTACTTAGAGAAAGTTATCCATGACCTAGAGCGCGATCGGCATTGACGATAAAAAACCAAAAAGCCACCGGAAGATTTAGCGATCGTGGTGGCTCCTTGAAACTAACTAATAGTAATTAACTAATAGTATTATGCCAGAAAACTCATCAAAAATTTCACTTCCTTGGACTGAAGAACACACAGCATTTTGTTATCAACACCATATTTGCCCTGCTGCTAAATCGCTTTGGCAATGGCTAATGATGCAGGGTGCAATAGCTGAAGAATTAGAACCCGATTTATCAGAATTCAACGCCACAGTTGCCAAAGCAAGAGGTAAAGGATACTCACACAATTACCTCAAACAGATTTTTGAACAGCTAGTAGAACATAGAGTTATCCAAGTCGTTAAACAGTACAGTTGGAAGATATTTAAGTTACTTGTGCGACCCCTCGAATGGTTGAAGCCACCGAGAAGAAAGCGAGAAAAAAACTTACAAAACCATAATTTAAGTTACAGTTTAGACCCCTCAAATGATAAGTCTATCGCTCCCGGTGATATACAGCAGCAGCATTCTAATTCCGATATCAACTTAGAAACACTGGCTGAGAACGGTATACATTTTGACTCAAAGGAGAAAGAGGTATTAGATAGACCAACTAACGAGATTAAACTCGCACTCATAATGTTTAATCTCCGTGGTGCGTTAGATAAAATTCTTAATCCTGAAGGTTGGATACGTACTTGTTTGAGAAAACGAATTTGGGAACAGCCAACCAATTACAGAACATTACTTGAGATGTTCGGGAACTCTACAGAGTGGGATGAATTATTCCCTTCTGGTTAATTTTCATCTGTATAAAAAAACGGACGCTGTAACGTCCGCCAATTTATTAATCCACAAATATTATGAAACATAATTCTGATGTGCCTGGGCAATTAGCATTATTTGCGATCGCGCCAACTTTTGAAAAAAGCACTACCATTCACGATCCTTCCTGGGATGAAATACTTGCGCCCCAACAAGAACACGATAATCACTGGAATCCTGCCGACTTTGGGGAAGTGCCCCATAAGTTAGACGACGATGGACAACTGACAATTTTTTACGACGACTCACAAGAACCGCCAGACCCAGATGATTATGAAAATCTTGAGGATTACGAGCAAGCCTGGGCTGGGTGGGTAGGTGTCAAGGTTGGCGACTTGGTAAAGCTCTCTAATGCATGGATGAATAAATGCGCTGCTGTCACCACTGGCAAATTCAGAAAGGATTACCAATACAAATCTGACAACGAATTAATTTCTGAGGTTATTTGGGTAGACCCTAGAGGGCGGGGACACATTTACGTTGGACGCGGCAATAATAATGCATTGTTTGTTCCTTGCGGTTGCTACACAGTAGAAACTCGTGTTGGGGCGCAGGTCAAAGGTGATACTGTTGCACCCATCGTAGAAACTCGTGTTGGGGCGCAGGTATCACACGTTACCCAAAAAGTTGCGCCCCAACACGATACCCATTGGGTAGAGAAGTACTGGGTGGAACGGTCTGGTAATAAATATTGGTATTTCCGGTACTGCTGGATGGTATCTAGGAAGAAGAATCGTATCTACCTCGGAAGTGTAGACAGTAACCTAGCAAGACGCAAAAAGGCAGATGTAGAAATTGCGATCGCAGATGGTAAATTACCAATTGAGATTGAGAAGTTAATCAAAGGCTGGAAACATGAGCCGTCCACCATGCCCAAAATGTAACGGAGTCCTTGTTTTTAAGCACGGCAGCTACACCAAGGTCAACGGCGATGTTGTGCAGCGCTGGTTTTGTCAAGCTTGCCGAAAAGGTTTTAGTCCTGGGCCAACAATTCAGGAGATTCCCTCAGCAACTCCTGAAGCTTCCGCAGTTCATCCCAGGTGCGAGCGGTAATATCCGGTTTAGTAAATTTCTGGGTAGACCGATAATTCTCACATCTCCAATCAATGTAACGGTCAATGATTTGTAAAAAATCCCCTGGCAGTAAGGGGATATTTCGAGATTCATCAAATATCAGCTTGGAATCTACCGCTCTAGCGTAATCCAAAATCTGATTTTCTAGAACAACGGGCACGCGGATAGTTTTGGTTTTCCCGTGGTTCCAAGCTGGCGGGAAGCTGCTGCTGTTTTTTCCTGGTCTAAGCATTAGCTGTTTCTTGAAATGCCTGTGTCATGGCAGGATACAGCTTTTTTGTCTGAATTTCAATTACCCCTGCTCCCCAATCCCCAATGACCAATGACTAATGACTAATGACTAATGACTAATGACTAATGAAAAGCGATCGCGCCACCTTACGAAGTGCGATCGCAGTTGTTGCATTATTCTGTGAATAAACATCTACTGGTTTGAGCTTATCTGCCTTGATGTTATTTGTCACAAATTCGGGTATAGCTCGTCAACCTCATCCCATGCCTGACTTGCCAGGTTCTCCAATGCCATAGCCAAATATAGGGGATGATCGTATTCCCCTTGCTGTAAGCGGCCGAAGAAGATTTCAATTTGCAGGAATAGGATTCTATGGTTCATAGAGTAGCGATCGCGCTTTTGACATCCTCGTCACTCACCTCGATGTAACGTGATAACACCTTCAAGTCAGTGTGACCAGTGGCTTTTTTAATCGTCGCCAAGCTTACACCCCGCTTTGCAAGTCTAGTAATAAAGCTCCGGCGGGTGGAGTGGGTCGATATCCCTTTGGCTGAAAGTCCGGCTCTTTCTACAGCTGTGCGTAAAATTTGGTCAGCCGCTCTAAGCCCCATAGGTTTATCCGCTTCCCTGGATGGAAATAGCCAAGCCGATCCGGGCGCTGGCTTGTACGCTGCTAGCAATTCAGCCAAAGTATCGTGAACCGGCACTTGGCGCGTTTGTCGTTTACCGTTGGGGGTTGCCTTGCGAGTCCTGGCGCGAAAGTTGATATACTCACTGGGTGTACCATCAAGGTTGTAGACATCAAGCAGTTTCAGCTTGACGAGGGCCCCCCAGCGCTCTCCGGTGTACCAAGCCAGATCCAAGAGTAGTTTATATTTTTGACTGCGGATCTGCTTACGAATTTTGGAATAATCCGCGTCGGTCAAAACTGCGGCTTGTCCATTTCGATTATTTTTCATATTATTTTCTACTTCTGCCTATTCCGGTTTAACCCTTGAGCAAGGCTAAACCGGAATATTCCTAATATTTACTATTAGAAATATTCGACTCAATCCTATTCACTGCAACGGTTACACGTCCTCAGTGAATGTTCTTGTTTTACATAAAAGTGGAACATTTACATAAATTTCAATCAGCCATACAACGGATTTATCACTTCATCAAATCCGATTTATTTGTATGGCAGAACCTACAATTGTTCAAATTTTTGGAACCGGAGCAGCTCGACTAGCAAATGGAGATACTGTCAGTACTCCTGGGTTATTTATTCCAGACTCATCATTAACCTCAACAGGGTTAACCACTCCTACCACGGCAACGGCTGAAGGGCATCTAACAGCAATTGTAAAGAAAGCCGAATCATATTTAACTCAAAGTAATTTCGATTCAAATATTGACCAATCGCTAATAGTTGGTACCGGATACCCCTCTTTTGTTAATAGAGGTACAGATAATACCCAATACAGGGTAGACCAAAAAACACTATCTCTAGCAAAAATTGACACTGGCTCGACTATTAACCCAGGCGATTATTAATGGCTAAAAAATGCTATTACATCACCTATATCGCTTGTAACGGTGCTACGGGTGACGCTTATCTTTGCAGTGAAGGTATATCCTATGTGCCTACCGGTGGCGGTTGTGGCGGCGGGTACTTTTTATCCGATGACCTAGGTTTTAACGTAGGTAACGCATCAGAGCGCTCCGGCACTGTAACGGTAGTAAGTTGCACTTTTTGCCCAGGATGTTGCACAGATGCCATTGCCGATAAATATGATTGCCTGAATGGTAATTGTGTGAAAGATTCGCTGTATAAAACACCCGGACTTTACAGCACAATATCCGATTGTGAGAACGTATGCGGAACTGGTTGTGGTGGTAAGTGCATTAGCAACAGTGATTGGGCGCAAATTGAGGGTTTTTCAGGGCAATTAAAAAATAGGAATTGTAGCTAATATATGAGCGCCTCTAGCACAATTAGTAATCTAAAATCAGCACTTGATTGTGCTAGTAAGTGCGATTGCTGTGATAAGTTGCAACAGCAAATTAATGCCATTAATGCCAAACTTATTACCGAAG
Organism: Nostoc sp. 'Peltigera membranacea cyanobiont' 213; assembly: GCF_002245975.1. Lineage (NCBI taxonomy): Bacteria > Bacillati > Cyanobacteriota > Cyanophyceae > Nostocales > Nostocaceae > Nostoc > Nostoc sp. 'Peltigera membranacea cyanobiont' 213. Next base: position 23,991 of record NZ_NOLI01000042.1, read on the forward strand.
CAAAAGTACGATCTATCGCACAAACAGTAATTGCCGGTGCCAAGCCTGGTATTATCGCCACTACTAAATCTGTACTAGAACCCGGTATTGCTAGTGCTGTGGTAGGTGGCATAGCTGTTGTAATAGATAGATTAAAGCCAGATGTCGATATTGCAAAAGGATTAGCAAAGCAAGGATACGACACTGCCAAGATTGCTGAGAGAGCTACTAACGATGCACTAGCAAGGTCACTAGCAGAAGCGCGTGCAAGAGTAGCGGCAGAAGAAGCTTTACGTGGTGAAATTGGTGGTATTCGTACCGTCGCAAATTCGGCAAGAGTAGAGAGCGCGGGTGCCATAAGGAATGCTGCTACTGCTGCGAATCAAGCGCTAGAGGCTAATAACGCTGTGGGTGGCTTGCGCGGATTAATAAATGGTATCGGTGCAAAAGTCGATGGGTTTGGCAGAGCGATAGGGAGGCTAGAAAATGCTGTAGGCGGCGCTGTTGCCAGCGCCGCCAAAGCAGTTGGTATAAGTTCTGAAGCTCTTGCTGCAACTGGAAGATTAGCTGGTAAAGTTTTTGAAATTTTCCAGGTCGTCGGAACACTTTTCACCATAATTGAACAGTTGGAGACTTTACGCATTCTCGGCGATCGGATTGATGCTGTTGAGCGTGGGCTGGATTTTCTCGGTAATAGTGTATCGGTCATCCTAGGTAAATTACTGGGATTGCAAAATCGCATTAGTCGCAATGAAGCATCAATAGTTGATGTCAAATCGCTCGCATTTGATGCCCGCCTCATCGGAGAGGGTGCAGCAAGAATTGGTGGTGCAGCACAAATTACGGCTACAAGGGCGGAAGTGCTTGCTGCTTCAGCGAGTGGAAAAGCTTCACAGGCGCAGCTTACAGCCAATGGCGCTGTTCGTAATGCCAAGACTGCCAATGAAAACGCTACCACAGCATATAAAAAAGCTACCGAAGCAGAAGGCATTGGACAACAGGCGAAACAGCTTGCTGGTCAAGCGCTTCGTAAAGCAGGAGTAGCACTGACTACGGCACTGACTGCGATCGCACTTTATCAGGGGATTAAGTCACTACGTGGATTGCAAGGTATACCAGGACTGCCGGGAAGACAAGGAGAGCGTGGATTTCAAGGATTTCAAGGATTGCAGGGCTTGCCGGGCAGGAATGGTGTTAACGGGTTGAATGGGGTAACTACTGTTATTCAAATTCCTGGCGCACCTGGCAGACAGGGGAATCCAGGTATTCCAGGCGTAAGAGGACAAAGAGGATCGCAAGGAGTTCCCGGTATAGCGGGAAGGAACGGTGTTGACGTGAATCCAGCAGACGTAGCAGGTTTGAGAGCTTTGATAATTTCTCAGCACGCTCAAACTAGAAGTTTTATGTCAGGAATTGGGGCTAAAATTACTGCTGCCTTAGCGCCAATATTTGCTTTATGCACAAGCATTTTTAATATTGTGAATACTGCCAGCAACGCCGCACAATTGGCGTTACTAAATATCATTAATAGCAAGCTTGGTGCTTCTGTTACTGGTGGAATATCTGGTCTAATTACGAATATCGCTCAAAATACTTATGTAGAGAAAGCCCTCGCAGTTTTAACATTTGCCACCACATTGCACAACGCCCTGATGTTAACCAACAATCTTGGACAGACATTAGGAAGCATTATTAATACAGTTTTAGGGTTGATACTACCCAAAGGTCTGGACGGAACACCGCTTGACATTAATGTTGTTCTTGGTAAAACAACAGAATTTCTTATAAAAGAAGCCATCGGAGAAGCTAACTACACTCAACTCACCCAGGAATGGGCAAAAGCAAATCGAATTTATCAAGCAACGATTAATGTTTTTAATGCCTTACAAAATGCACAAAATGTAATGATGAATGCCCTTGAAGTGATAGGCGGGCAGACATCAAAAATTGGTAATGCGCTTAAGAAGTGGGGAGTAGTAGGTGAAAAAGCGTATGAGTGGTTCAACCCGCAACCAAATTACCACAATCGTGCAATAGTAGCCCTTGAAAACGCTCAAACAGCCGCACAAACAATCGAAACTGTGGTGCAAGTTCCCGTAAGTATTGTTGATGCTAAAGCACAGATTCAAAGCGCCGATGAAGAATTTAAATCAGCAATTAAAGGTGACAAGAACCCTGATGGTAGTGACAAAAAATCAGGGATAGCAGTAGAAGAAAATAAACCCAAGAAAGATGAATTCGATTTAGGAAAAAGTATCTCACAAGCCATTGATACAACATTGGCTGATTTGTTTGATGGAGATGATTGAATATGCCATTGCCTGACAACTTTAATCCGTGGGAACACTTGCAAGGGCAGTACAATTTACAATTCAATAAGCTTGTACGCTCATATTTCTCCGATCATGATCCAGGATGGGAACCTAATCTGAATAGTGCCCGTGATAGCCTGCACACCGCTTGCTTGATGTTGGATGACGATAGTGATTCTATGCGTAAAATGAGGCATGATTTATTTTTTGATCTATTAGGATATAGTAAAAAAAACCTTGCGGTAATTCACGGTAGTACAGAAAATTTTGACGCACCCGTTGCCGGACACCCACTTGTAAAACTTTACTTCTCTCAAGATTCAGAAAGTGTGCCAAAAGGGTACACAAAGGTGGACGCTGAGATAAGCTTCAGATTGATGAACGAGACTGCTGCAACATTTACCCCAAGTAATGCTCACACACTGGCAACGAAGATAAAAGCGCAATTTGTAACTGCTGGCAAGGGAGTGAAATTCACGAAAGGGAAGGATATCTATGCCTACAGAGACACCGCCAAAGGCTACAGACTGCAAGTCTACTGCACTACTGAAAACGATGCCATAGATATTATTAAAAGATGCCTTGAGGTACAAGATGTACTTTTTAGTGAGAGTAATCTCTCAAAGCACGAACCAAAAAAGACATCTCAACCTAAGACACCTAAGAAGCTTGTATATGGCAAGGAACGGGAGGGAAAGAGATACAGACCGATTGCTAATGTATTCTTCAGGAGTGTCGTCGTGGAAGTACCTGGGATGAATAAAGAAATCGTGTTATACGACGTAAGCGGCAGGCTTGGCGGTCTCGTGTTTTGATGATAGGATACGCCCCCTGGAGTGCCGTTGCCAACATCACATTTTCATTTACACACGAATTTCTGGATGTCTTAAGGGTTCCAAATACTGGGAAGTGCTGACAGCAAGGGTTACATTGTTTTTAGTTCCCTACGAACACTTAAGAAGATACAGTAATGGCAACAACGGCGAAGGCAAAAACTACTTACTTCATTGCAGTCGGTACTAATGGGGTAGTGAAAACTAAGGCAGTTAAGAACTCAGTTAAGGACATTGCCGATAATCTGGGCTGGACTGAGAGTACTACCGGAGAAGTGCCAGAAGGCAAGGTCTTACTTGGTAGTGGACTAGCAGAAGCACTAATCAATGGTTGCTTTCCAATTGCTCTTTATTACACCAAGGGCGGAACAGAGAGGCGGGCTGTAGTGCTTTGCAGTCCCCAGAAGGCAGACACAATTGCCGTTGAGGGCAAGGCTTCTAAGTATCTCGGACAAAACATTATCCGAGTAACCGCAGTGCGTAGACGCAAGTATGTATACTAATTTTTGGCAATAATTCCCTCAAATATTCACACATTCATTAACAACAACAAGAGAAAATAATGGCTAACGGATACATCATTGCTCAGAAAAATGATGGCGGTACTGTTACCGCCTATTGGGATGGTACAGCGTTTACAACCACTGCTTTGGATGCTGATTTATTAGAAGCTGACTTCATTCAAACTCTTACTGATGCTCGATTTGTACAAGGTAGCGTACAAGCTGCTAACACCGCAGTGGAAGTTGTTAAGTTAGCAGCAAGTGAGACAATTGTACTGTTGTAGTGGCACTCATCTGGAATAAAATCTTCGAGAGGAGATACTACGATCTGAGAGTGCCAAAGCGTCCACACATTGATGTAGTTCACAACTTTTCAAGCAATATCATCGCGGTAGAGTTGAGTAAAATCGGTGGATGGGATTGTCGATTTATCGCACATCTCGCACCTTACTTGTACATACCAGATACAGGAGTTAGGAGCTACTCAAAATGGAAGCGGCTTTACATCGGTAGCCAGATTGTGAATCTTGAGGCACAAGACAAACTCGGTGGTATCGAAATAGTACCAAAGCTATGGATACCAGATATCACAATACGAATGTGGGAGGGCATAACAAGTGAGTGAAGAACAAAAACAAGAGGCGGTGAAACAGGTAAATTCTTGGGCTAGTTTCAGCGCCGCTATTGCAAGCGGGTGCATAAATACATCAGATGAAAATTGATTTAAATAATACTTTAACTATTGTCCTTGGGCTGCTTGCTTTGATTGGATCAATTTACAGATTGGCACAAGTTGAGGCAAATATTAATGCCCGTATTTCTTTGCTTGAATACAATTTAATCAGCAAACTAGACTTAGTTGAGCGAAGATTAGAGGTACAAGTAACTCAGTACCAATCCGATAAAGAAAATATTTACGAATATCGGCTTAACAGTGCTGACAAGACGATTGAACATAAATTTAACCGTCTTGCCAACTGGATAACCCAGATTGCCGGTTACTTGCATAAAGAATCTGGGTTTCAGATCCGCGACGATAAATTCTAGTCTCTGGGGATTCATTCTTCTGGAATGTAATCCTCGTTATCACTTAATTGTTTATGTAGCTCGGTTAGTTCCTTGTCAATTTCGGCTTTCTGTTTTTCAAGCATCTCGATTTTTTTTTCTGAGTGTCGCTACATACACTTGGTGCTTTTCCAGCTTGCTTCCAGTCTCGTATATCATCTGGGGATTCATTCTAGACCAAAAATTAGGCTGAACAACCCAAAGTAAAACGCAAAGCCTAAGCACAGTGTTCCTATTAGCTTTATCCGCCCCCAGGGATAACCATATAAATCATCGTAATAGGCTATAAGAGTTGAAGGCAGAGTCAGCCAGTATTCGCCAAAATTTTCTAACTCTTCTATTAACTTTTCAAGGTTAAGCATGATAAATAGATTTACACTAGAAAATTACTTTCAGTTACACGATGGAAAAGCCATCGATTTTAGTCTTAGAATTCAGAAAAACGAAAACAATCAGTATAGCTTTTACATTCGTCCCCAAGATGCCGATGGTGAAACTTGGGATTTTAAGGTTATTGGTAATTTTCTAGAATGCACTACATCCGCGAGTGAAACTGTGAACAGTCTGCTAGTGGACGGTGAGACGCTTCAGAATCTTGATAAAAACGTATTGTTTTTGATGATTAAGCAATTGGCTATCAAAATCCAGGAGTTAGAAACCGTCGGCACCTCACAACGCGATCAGCTATTTAAACGAGTAGAAGAGCTAGAACAGTCTCAGCGCGAGTATGAAACCCAACAAGAATATGACCGCGATCGCAGCTAGAGAGGATTCGTCCTAGTTACCGTGAGATTTACGATCGCGTCTCTCCCCTTGTCTTTTAGCCATTCCCTCTGCTAATTGCTCTACTCGCTGGCGTTTGCTAGATGTCCGATTGACGATAAATTTAAGCACAAAATAAACTAGCAAAAAAATAGCAGATGGCAGCAATCCATACTGAAGAGTAAAAAACGTGGATGCACATCCAGCGCTGTAGTCATACAGGGAGAATTTCATTTCAGGAAGCTTTGAAGAATGAGATTTAACAGTCCAAAGTAAAAAGCTAACCCTATACACGTAGACGCTGCTATTAATATTCTTCCGTGTGGATACCCGAATATATCATCGCCGTAGCTTATGAGTGATGAGAATAGAGGACGGAATGACGACAGCCATTCTAAAAATTTCATATTGCCTCAGTGATTAATTTTCCCCTTTATACTCCACTGGGGATTCTAAATAGAAAAAAGTCTACTAAAAAACTGCGATCAACTCATATTGTTTTCTTCTGTAGATGACAGTTCTTCAGCTAAGTTTTTCTGGAGTGCTTCTAATACCGCGATCGGGTCAGCCGGTTCCTGCATCAATTTCGCTTCCGAATCATGCCGATTTATCACATTAGGCAAATCAGTACGGAGTTCTTCTAATAGAGCAATAATCTTGGCAATTTTTTGCTCGGAGAGCAGGTTAAGCTGTAGCATCAGTTGCGCCCTCTGTTCGGCAAAGTTTTCTTGGCGAGTTTGTCGCACCAATACTCCAGTTGAAATTACCAATGCAGCAGCGTCTAAGCCTTGATTTGACCAGCTAAACGCGGGTAGATTGAATGGCAAAAAGCCATCAAAAAAACTGCCAAAAATCCACAGAGCCAGCACGACTAGCAAACTATACATAAATGTCGATCGCCCAAAGAATGTAGCGATCGCTTCTAGTATTTGCTGGTGGGCGGGAATCTCTCGAACTGACTGGGTATGAAGTGAAATAATCGCTTCAATATTTTTTGCAATCGGGTCTGGTAATGGAGCCACGATCACTTGATTTCGAGAAACTTTTTTCTCTTTGAGTTCGTTAGTATCTGAGCTTAAGTGTTTATTGGCTGTGTCGTGTGCCTTGTGAGTCATGCAGCAATTCCTGAATCTGAATTTTACTCGATTATTGCTTATCTTCTGATGCTGTCGGCAAATGGGAAATTGTTTTACAACCAAAAGGGCGTAGGAGAAACGTTTCTTCTAAATTCACTTCCATGTGTAGACTGTCGCATTTTGGCGAGAATCTTTCACAGCTTTAGAACTTAATTGACAATGCACATTAACAAATGCAGTTTTAAAGAAGCTGTAACTCAGCGATCGCAGTTGTCACTCCTTTCGGTAGTGTTACCATTTGTAGATGCTGTTTTATCATTGTCTGCTCTTATACTTTTAATCTTATCCGTATTATCTCGTAATCTTTTTCAAAAATCAAATTACTTCAATACATTATTGTAATTCTAGTCATTGATACTGGAATTGGAATTCCAGAGGCAGATTTACCTTATATTTTCGATCGCTTTTACCGGGTTGACACAGAACGTGCAAGAGAAAGCGGCGGATTTGGGTTAGCATTGGCGATCGCTCAACAAATTGTCCAAGCTCACGGCGGTCACATTCATGTGATGAGTAATGAGGGTAAAGGCTGGACGTTCCAGATAAAATTACCGCTGATGAGCCATTCCTAAATCACCCTTAAAAGATGATGATTCATAATTAAAATCTAAAGCCAAGAGCTATGCGTAGCAACCTGCAAACAGACAAGGCACTGTTAGCGAATTTAAGTAGAGCAATCAAAAAAACTGTTCAGACATCCTCCGAGAACACTTTGTTATTTGCTGCATAGCACTCCAAAAATTAAAAAAAACTATTTATAGGAAATTTTTATTTAATTTATTGTATGTTTATTGTGTTTAATAATTCACAGACATAAAAATTATGGATTTAAAACAAATTAGTTTGGTTGCTAGTCAACTTCTAACTCTGTTTGGGCTGAAAATTTTAGGGGCGATCGCTCTGTGGCTGATTGCTCAACGCTTGATTGATTTTGCATTGAAGCTAGCGCGACGTGCTTTCCGAAGCCAACACGTCGATCCGACACTGATTAACTATCTTCTGAATATCATTGGCGTTACGCTGAGAATTATTCTAGTTGTAGCAATTCTCGGCTTCTTTGGGGTTGAAACAACTTCCTTTGCTGCATTGCTAGCAGGAGCCGGCATTGCAATTGGTGCAGCCTGGGGGGGACTATTGGCCAACTTTGCAGCCGGAGCATTTTTAATCGTTTTTCGACCATTTAAAGTTGGTGATTTCATCACAACAGCAGGTGTCACAGGCACTGTTACCGAACTTGGGTTGTTCACAACTAGTATCAATACACCTGATAACGTATTGACGATTGTTGCCAATAATAAAATCTTTGCTGACAATATCCAGAATTATTCTGCCAATCCTTACCGTCGCGTTGATTTAGTGGCTCAACTTCATCATGAAGTGAAACATAACGAAGCGATCGCACTTTTAAAAGCGAAAATTAGCCAAATTCCTAATGTCCTCCAAAATCCAGCACCGGATGTAGAAATTCAGACTTTCAATTTTGCCGGGCCTGTACTAGCAGTACGTCCTTATTGCAATAATGAATATTACTGGCAGGTTTACTTCGATACGAATAAAGCTATCCGTGAAACCTTTAGCGAAGCTGGATATCCGATTCCCGAATACCGTTATGCAGTTAGCGGTTCATCTGGTAATGGAATTAATAATGTCATCCCACCACTATCAGAAATAACTTGACACTAAAGCAAAAAGTCAAGGCTTAATTTGCAAAGATTTCATCAATAGCGGAATAAGAATTAATAAGTAGTTAAGGTATATGCCTTACCTACTTTTTTATGTAGCCAATTTCCTGAGAGTCAGTTTCAATTTCTGAAACAAGCCTGACAAAAGCTATAGAAAGAGGTTACGTTAAGTGTTAATCACAAGCCGCACCCCAGCAGCGATGGTAAAAGAATTAGCAATTTGCACCCGTGGACTCACTAAGCAATTTGACCGGCACGTTGCTGTCAATGATGTTGATTTAGAAATCCAGGCGGGGGAAGTATATGGACTGATTGGGCCCAATGGCGCGGGGAAAACAACTCTCATTCGGATGTTGGCAACTGCTGAGGAACCAACTACGGGTGAGATTTATATTAATGGCGATCGCCTCCTCCGTGACAAGAGTAATCCCAAACTTAAGGGTCGTCTAGGCTACTTACCCGATGACTACCCGTTATATGAGGATCTTACAGTCTGGGACTATCTAGATTATTTTGCGCGTCTCTATCGCTTGCGAGAACCACGTCGCACTCAACGCCTACATGAAGTTTTAGAACTAATCCAACTTGGTAATAAACGCCACAGTCAGATTTCTACTCTGTCGCGGGGGATGAAACAGCGCTTAAGTTTAGCGCGAACCATTATCCACGAACCGATTTTACTACTACTAGATGAGCCGGTTTCTGGGCTTGACCCCATCGCTAGGATGCACTTCCGTGAAGTCATCAAGGCTTTGCAAGAAGCTGGGATGACTGTAATTATTTCCTCCCATGTTCTCAGCGATTTAGCTGAATTATGTACATCTGTAGGAATTATGGAACTTGGGTTCTTGGTAGAAAGTACCTCGTTACAACACCTTTATCAACGTCTTTCCCACCAGCAAATTGTGATATCAACTCTGGGGAACCTAGAGACACTTTTAAGGGAACTGAAACATCATCATTTAGTAGAAGAGTGGGAGGTGATATCAGGAAAAAATAGCATCCGGGTGAATTTTTCCGGTAAAGAAGAAGATAGTGCTGAGTTGTTGCGATCGCTAATCAAAGCAGGGATTCCCCTGACTGATTTTCACTGCACTCAAGAAGACTTAGAAACTATTTTCTTAAAATTAGGTCACAAACAAGCATCTTAATTCGTCAATAAATATCACTCCCCATTTTTGGAGATTGTTTTCCTATGATGCCCAATTTAATAGACAAAATCGGCGATTGGAATCCGCAACTCTTGCGGGAACTCAAAGGACGGCTGAAATTTTTTAATATTGCGATCGCAGTTGCAGCATCCTTATTATTGCAACTGGTAGTTTTTTTATATCAGTTCCGCGAGTTCCCTGATGATAAATACTGGCTAACCGATACATACTGTCGTTTGAGTCAATCATATCAACAGCGACAAAATCAGGCTTTACAGCAATCAGATCAATCTAGAATTGCTGAGTACAATAATTTAATCGTAAATAATATTTGTCCGCAAAACGAAATCGATTGGCAGTTGTGGTGGCGAGATCACTGGGAATATATATTTCTGACGTTTAGTGTAATTTTTGTATTTACACTATTAGTTGCAGGAACTTATTTAATAATCAATGATTTAGCCAAAGAAGAAACTCGCGGGACGCTGAATTTTATCCGTCTCAGTCCCCAATCAGAAACAAATATATTGACTGGCAAATTGCTAGGAGTACCGAGTTTAATTTATCTCGTAATCCTAGTTTCAGTTCCTTTACATTTATGGGCTGGTTATTCTGCCCAAATTGCTTTTACTTCCATTTTGAGTTACTACGCTATTCTTGCTGCAAGCTGTATTTTCTTCTCCAGTGCTGCACTGCTTTTTGGTTTGGTTAGTAATAAGTTTGGCGGTTTTCAGCCTTGGATAGGTAGTGGTGCAGTTTTCATTTTCTTAATGATGCCAATCTTAATGGCACCATCTTATAGCTACAATTCAAACAATTCAGTTGCTTGGTTTACACTGTTTAACCCTGTGGAGACAACGAATTATCTCTTTCCTAACTTTTTACATTTAAATAATGGTTCTCCCCTGAAAAACTTAGAGTTTTTCTATTTACCATTAGGAAGAAGTTTTGTTAGTCTTATTGGCTTCCATCTATTGAATTTTGGATTGTGTATTTACGGTATTTTCCAAGCTCTTAAACGTTGCTTCCGTAATCCTCAAGCCTCAACGATCAATAAGGGACAGAGTTATTTATTTATAGCTTTTTCCCAGATGATGATGTGGGGATTTATCTTACAAAATTGGGAACAAATTACCAATGTCGATGAACAAATTGAGCAAAGTTTGACCTTGGTGGGAGTATACAATTTCATATCGCTTTTTAGTTTTATTGCGATTCTTTCCCCTCACCGTCAAGCCGTACAAGATTGGGCAAGATATCGACATCAGGAATTTTCTAGTCGCAAGAGTGTTTGGCAGGATCTAATTTTTGCTGAAAAAAGCCCTGCAATCGTGGCGATCGCTATTAATCTGGCAATTGTTAGTATCCCTTGGATAGTCTGGATTTCACTCACATCTGTTATTGATACAGTCCATAGTCACTGGGCGGGTGACAATTTTGACAAGTTTAAATTACTTTTAGCCCTGGCTTTATCTGTGAGCTTAATGTTGATTTATGCTACCATCGCCCAATTGATACTTTTGCTAAAAACTCCTAAACGTTCTTTCTGGGCAATTGGAACTTTAGGTACAGCGATGTTTCTACCATCGCTGATTCTAGGACTTCTCGGTATCTCCTCATCGGCATATCCTACTGTCTGGTTATTTTCAACTTTTCCTTGGGTAGCTATAGAATACGCTAGTGCAACAACAATTTTTATGGCATTCCTCGCTCAGTTGAGTGTTTTAGCGTTGTTGAATTTCAAGTTAACAAGGCAGGTAAGATTAGTAGGCGAATCTGCTACGAAAGCATTGTTAGCAGGACGCTAGGTAATAAATTATCCATTAGAACCCCGATTTCTCAAAGAAATCGGGGTTCTTGTATTAAGGTTAAACTTTTAACTAGCATAAGGATAGCGACAATCTGACAATCATGCTAAATCCAACTCAAGACCTACGCCATACAGCCATCGAGTTTTTAGAACAAGGTTCCCCACAGCGTCTACAAATTCTTAAGCAACTGGGCATCGCTCGTTATGATTTTTTAACTAAAATCCGTCTAAATGAAGCAAATATTATCTGTATGATGAGGTTTTTTAAATATCCAAGTCAGCTAAAGTTTCCTAATCTAATAGGAGCAGATTTATCTGGTTTAATTTTAGATGGAGTAAACTTTATCCGAGGAGATTTGTCTGGAGCAAATCTGCAAGGTAGTAGTTTAGTTAATGCAGACCTATTATTCGCAAATTTAATGAAAGCTGATTTGAGAAATGCAGATTTACAAGGTGCAACTTTGAATGAGACTATTTGGTTGGAGACTCTAGTAGATAAGTGTCACTTTGGCGTAGGTGCTGGTTTAACTCAGCTACAACGTCAAGATTTAGAACTGCGCGGAGCTAGATTTAATTCTTGAGAAGGCGATAATTAAAACACAAAAAATTATAAGATTATTGGATTAAGATTGAACTGGATAAACTAATGAGTATTAAGTTGCCTCAAAAATTGATGCTGCTGGGTTCAGGAGAACTAGGTAAGGAATTTGCGATCGCGGCTCAACGTCTTGGTAATTATGTGATTGCCGTTGACCGCTACGCAAATGCTCCAGCGATGCAGGTTGCTGATGCTTATGAAGTGATTTCTATGCTCAGTGCCGATGATTTAGAAGCTGTAGTGACAAAACATCAGCCAAATATTATTATACCAGAAATTGAAGCAATCAGAACAGAAAAACTGATCGAATTTGAACAGCGAGGGATTATAGTTATACCAACTGCGGCTGCTACTAACTATACAATGAACCGCGACAGAATTCGGGAACTGGCGCATCAACAATTGGGCATCAGAACGGCTACTTATGGTTATGCAACAACTCTAGAAGAATTGATTGCAGCTTCAGATAAAATTGGCTTTCCTAATGTTGTTAAACCTGTGATGTCATCCTCTGGGAAAGGTCAGTCTGTAGTCCAGGATAAGAGTGAAGTTGAGAAAGCTTGGAATTATGCGATCGCTAATTCTAGAGGTGACAGTCAAAAGGCGATCGTAGAAGAATTTATTAACTTTGAAATTGAAATAACTTTATTGACAATTAAACAGTGGAATGCGCCGACAATTTTCTGTTCTCCTATTGGTCATCGCCAAGAAAGAGGAGATTATCAAGAATCGTGGCAACCCGCAGAAATTTCTGAAGAAAAGATATTAAAAGCTCAAGAAATAGCGATAAAAGTCACTGATGCTTTAGGAGGAGCCGGAATTTTTGGTGTTGAATTTTTCATTACCAAGGATGAAGTGATTTTTTCCGAACTTTCTCCCAGACCCCACGATACGGGAATGGTGACATTAATCTCACAAAATCTCAATGAATTTGAACTACATTTAAGAGCAATTTTAGATTTGCCAATTCCTCATATAGAGCAGTTAGGAGCATCAGCTAGTGCGGTAATTTTAGCCTCAGAAAAATCTGATTCTATTGGTTTTACAGGTGTAGCTGATGCTTTGTCAGAAAAAGATGTAGATATTAGATTATTTGGTAAACCTAATGCTCATCCATATCGGCGAATGGGCGTAGCTTTGGCTAAGGGTGTGAATGTCCAAGAGGCTAGAGAAAAAGCTACTAGAGCCGCAAGTAAAATTAAAATTATCTAATTACTGTAGGGGCACACAGTTGTGCATTGGGCGAATAGAATTCGCGGCTATACAGGCAAAGTCCGCCTCCGCGGACTAAGGGAAAATTAAGGTTTTTTAACCCACGGAGGTGGGTTTTGTTTCTGTAGACGCGGTTTCTAACCGCCCATTACTATCTCGTAGCACTATTAGGCGAATCAACCGCAGCAACCGGGTTCACTTGGTTCAGGTAATTGTAAACAAGCTGGGAAACTTGACGGATAAAGTCTCTTCCCCTAGTGTCCTTATAAGGACGGGTGACGAAGATAGCCGCCAGGTAACGCTTGCCATTTGGCATAGTCACAAATCCCGCATCGCCAATGAGAAAACCGATATCTCCGGTTTTATTGGCGATGACTGCACCTTTTCCTAAACCGGCGGGAAGCAGTGTGTGAATTGTGGTGTGACGCAGAATATCTAAAGCTTGCTCCCGACTCTGTGGAGAAACTAGCTTGTTATTCACAACTAAAGCCAGCACCCGCGCCATATCTTGAGAACTTGTGGTGTTGGTTCCTCTCAAATCAGCCAAAAGATGCCGAATTACGGTGTCTTTCAGTCCCCAGTTACGGAAGCGCTGATTTAGTTTCGCCACTCCACCTAAGCGATCGATAATCATGTTGGTGGCGGTATTGTCACTGATGGTAATCATCTTAGTGATGGTTTCCAAAGCTGTATACTTCTTGCCAACTCGCTCATACTGCATAGTTCCAGAACCATTGGTTACTAAGTCACCCCGCATAGTCAGGTTTTCTTGAAGGGTGACTTTACCAGCATCTAAATCTTGGAAAAAGGCAATGAGAATTGGCAGTTTGATTGTACTAGCAGCTGGGAAAACGCGATCGCCTCCAACATCCAGATAATCCCCAGTATCCAAATCCAAAAAAAACATTCCTGTTTTCAGGAAGTTGTAGCGATTCATCAAGGCTTTAATCTGCGGTTCCAGCCCTTTCATCGGTGAATGCATGGGAACCACGCCAGCAAACAGAGTGCTATTATCACTCACTGTTGGAGAAATACTCGGTTGAGTCGGTGTTATTTCTAAAATGTTTGGCTGGGTTGCAGTCAATTGTATCGGCTTGGGTAACTGCACTGACCAATGATTGGCAGATTCCTCTTGCAGTTTCACCTGTGCTAGATCGAAGGTGTAATTGGGTGCTAAGGTAACTACCATACGGGTAGTATCTGCGTTAAACTGCCGGATGCTAATGTCTTTAATTACTAACCCCACTCTTTGACTAGTCTGTGGATATCCTAGTTTAACTCCAGGTAAATCAATTACCAGACGGGTAGGATTGGTAAGTAATTGTACTTTGGGTTGAACATTCTCATCTGTGGTGAAATCCAGATGATTGCGATTGCTATCAAAATGCCAATTAGCGATCGCAGCAGCTTTGACACTGGAGCCAAACAGGAACAAGCTGAAGAAGCTGGGTAAAAGCCAGCTTAGTTTTAAAATATTTTCTTTGTGTGTGAGGAGCATGAGTGAGCGTTGTGTGTGATGAAGATTCATGAACGAACAAAAGCCGTCCACCATTAAAGCACACATATCAAAAACTTCGTAAATTATTGACTTATATGAAAAAACATCGGTTACAAGTGTTTAATTTAACTAGTATTTCTTAATATAAAGTATTATGTAACACTTAGTTAAACTAAGTGTTTTTTCGGTAAACTCCAAGTAATTCGGGTAAAGGAGTGAATTTACACCCAGCTATATTTTGAATTATTTCCATACTGGATTAGCCGAATGATGGTAAATAAAGTTTCATAGTATGTGGTAGAAACTAAGTACACTTATGAAGGTTTACAATATTAATAAATAAAATTTATGGAAATTTTGTATGGTAGTCTGTAGCATCAGTTTCATTATTAGCGGTTGTACAATCGATCGAGTCGTGTGCTAACTTCCAAAACCAATCACGGCGACAGTTGGAAATATCTTCATACGTTGATTTATTCACTTTGGGGATTTCCAAGAAATAAATTATCCAAATAAACGTAGACGCAAAGCGGCTTGCCGCAGGCTACCACAGAGGCACAGAGAACACAGAGAGAGGAGAAATAGAAAGGATTTTTGCGTCAGTTTTGGGATATTTTTTATTTGCAAGTCCCTGATTGGCGACAGAATACACACTAAAATCCTAAATCTACAGCAATCCGGTGGGCGCAAGCAAACCCAGAAAAAGCTACTGCATTCAACCCTTGACCTGGAAAGGTACTATCCCCGACACAATAAAGTCCTGGAATACCTGTGCGATTAAAGGGCATCTTCAATAATCCCCGCAACTTGCGCCGGGGAATTGGCCCATAAGTGCCATCCTGACGACCCAAAAAGCGGCGATGAGTGCGGGGTGTGCCTACCTCTAGATAATCCAATCCAGCATCTAAACCGGGAAAAATCTTCTCTAGGCGGTCAAGAATTCGGCCAGCCGCCTCTTCTTTCTTCGCTTCGTACTCACTCGGAGAAAGTTTTTGCCAATCATCAATCCAGTGAGGTGTGAAGGCATGAATAATGTGATATCCATCTGGTGCTAAATCTGGATCGAGCAATGTGGGAATCGAAACAAAAATTGTCCCTTCCACTGCTGTCATTTTTTCCCAATCTTCTAGCAAAATATGATGGCACTCTGTGCCCGCAGGTAAAACTGACTCTTTTACCCCGATATGCAAACTCAAAAAGCTGGGAGATTTTTGATAATTCTGTTGCCAAAATTTCTCATTATGTGGCATTGCTTCTGCTGGTAGTAATTGCTCAAAGGTATCCCAGCGTGTGGCATTAGAAACTATGCGTTTACCCCGATATACTTTACCATTTGCCAGTTGCACGCCTACCGCTTTTCCCTGTTCTGTAAGAATTTTCGTGACTCTAGCTTGGTACTGAATTTTACCCCCAGCTTTCTCTAGACCTTCCACCAGTCTTTGGGCAATTTGTCCCACCCCACCTTTAGGATAGTTAACTCCGCCATAATGCCTGTCAGAAAAGACCATCCCAGCATTGATCATTGGTGTCATATCTGCTGGAACCACCGACCAGCAATAACATTCCATATCGATAAATTTCAATAATTGGGGATCTTTGATGTAGCGTCTGGCAAAATCCCCGGCATTTTGGGGCAGATACTTAACTAAACCGAGACACGCCAAAGGATGCTGAAAAAATACCCGCAGTAAATACCGAGGTTCCTCCAGCGACAGTAAATCCATGCTGTTGAGGCACTTGAATACTTTTTGGCATTCGTCATAAAAGCGACGAATTCCCTGTTCTTCATGGCGAAAATGAGCAATAAGATTTTGCAAAAATTTTTCATAAACCCGGTCAACCTTCAGGTCTAAACCTTGGGGTAAATGATAGTGAATCTGTACCGGATCTGCGATCGCTTCTTGGCTGACATTCACGGCTGACAAAGCGCGGGTGAGTAAGTTAGTAGTACCGTTCTGTCCCAGCCCAAAAATCATTGATGCACCAACATCGAATCGATAGCCTTGGCGTTCAAAATAACCAGCGCTACCACCTGGAATCAAATAACGTTCCAGTACCAGCACTTTCGCTCCCTTAGCCGCTAACTGAGTCGCAGTTACTAATCCACCAATACCAGACCCAATTACGATCGCATCATTTGTCATTAGTCATTTGTCCTTTGTCATTTGTACTGAGCGTATCGCTAAAGCCAAAGCTCCGCTAACGTTTAGCCTCTCGTAGAGAAGTATTTGTCCTTTGTCTAGAGTCAATCAATATTTAATTTAAATTTAAATTTAATTTAACTAACGACCAATGACTAATGACTAATGACAAAGAACAAATGACTAATGACCAATCAAAAAAAAAGAGGGACGAACCTGCTACTGCTGGCTAATCCCGTCTGCCGATCCTTAAAAGAGAGGAGAACACTGAATAATAATATAGCCTTGATTGAGAATAGATGTCAACTACTAATGAAAAATTTTATCAATAAAATCGAGATGATTAATTTTAGCTGTCAGCCGGATGCAGGAAAGAGTATTATGGTGTTTCAGTTCTTGTACAATAAAGAGTCGCCTATTTCTGGCTATGACGCTACAATTGCGGGTTTATGTTCCACCCCATCCCCTGATCAAACACTGGCTGGCAGTCGCCCGTGATGCAGGCACACCTTCAGTTTTATTTCGCAGCGCCATGACTGAGTTGGGAAGATGGCTGACTTATGAAGCGGCGCGAGACTGGCTGCCAACCCAAGAAACAGCCGTACAGACTCCTTTAGATACCTGTCCAGCAACGGTGATCGATCCGCAGATACCAGTAGCAGTAGTACCGATTCTGCGGGCTGGACTAGGATTACTTGAGGGAGCGCAGACTTTATTACCTTTAGCATCGATTTACCATCTTGGCTTGGCGCGAGATGAAGAAACACTGCAACCTCATTGTTATCTAAACAAGTTGCCAGAAAAATTTGACCCCCAAACACGAGTGCTAATTACCGATCCAATGTTGGCAACTGGAGGGTCAATTATGGCTACAATGGCAGAATTGACACAACGGGGTGCTGATCCTTCCCTGACCCGGATTGTTTGCGTAGTGGCGGCTCCACCAGCTTTGCAAAAACTAAGTGTTGCTTATCCAGGTTTAATAGTTTACACCGCTACCATTGACGAGAAACTTAACAATAAGGGATATATCGTACCAGGATTAGGAGATGCAGGCGATCGCACATTTGGGACTTAAGCTAGTATGCAGCTAGGGCAGGAGACAATAGCATAAATACTGTAAAAGTTGCAAGGTTTGTTGAAGGCGGTAAAGATATGAGTCAGCGAGATGGTTTTGGCAGTGGTTTTTTAGCAGGGGCCTTTGTTGGTGGCGTATTTGGCGGCGTTATCGGGGCATTGATTGCTTCTCGACGCGATCCGCAATTGCTACCAGAGGACGAAACAGAACTGACAGATAGCCAAGTCGAAGCGAAGAAAATAGCGGCAAAGCGCCGTCAGATGAAAGCTTCAGAAAGTGAGAGCGCCGGCATAGAAACGGCCCGGCGATCGCTAGAAGATAAAATTGCCCAGCTAAATGCCACAATTGATGATGTGCGGAAACAACTGGGTAATGTGAATAGCGGTTCACCCCAAGCCAGCAATGACCGCTCTCTGACTAAAGACTCCTGATTCTTTGTTCAGGCGTGGTGAAAATGTCTGGTGTGGCAAGTGCCAAATCTGCAAACACTTTTGACCTTGGACTAAATTAAAATTAGTAAAGATAAGACCGCGTTTGACACTTAGTAGGAAACAAAGCCATCCATGAGTTTACTGATTACAACACTAGTTACCTTTGTCACCTTTTATAGCTATTTGCTAATTATCCGGGTTTTGTTGACTTGGTTCCCGACAATTGACTGGTATAAACAGCCATTTGCCGCTTTAGGCCAGATAACCGACCCTTATCTGAATTTATTCCGCTCAATTATTCCCCCATTGGGCGGTATGGATTTTTCTCCGATTTTAGCTTTCTTAGCACTCAACTTAGCTGGCGACCTTCTCAGAACCGTAGCTCGTCTGCCATTCGCACAGGGATTTTGATTAGTAGCCCAATAAAAAATTTTGTTTTTGTAGAGACGCTTTTACAATTCGCGTCTCTACAATTTTTGATAACAACTCTGTGCTTATTCTTCAGTCAATTAATTGTGCCAAGCCTTGTATAAATCTGGGTAACTCATATTCTCAGCACAATGCCAGATAATATTAAACACAGCCTCGTAGCGATATGAATTGTTCTTGTAGAACTGTTCACTCAGATAGTCTTTTAGGGTTATGACTACTTGTAGTAAATGTTCTTTTTGGATGACGCTTGTCAAATTATCAGCTATATCTAAAAGACCGGATTCATAGGATAGCCACTCTGAAGGAAATAAATCTCCATTTTCATTTTCTTTAACCGCAAGATCCTGATAGGTTTGAATTAATCTAATAAAGACGGCGATTAATTCATTTAGTTTTTTGGTTTCTAATTTTATGCTTAGGTTAAATTGTTGTAAATCATAAGCAGCACTTGTCAAAATTGATTCATGCTTTGTAGTGTTCAAGAGCCGAATTAGAGTATTAAACGCCTGTTGATTATTGGAGTCTATTTCCAGCAAGATAAAGAGCGCATCTAGAGATGTACGCTCATCTTTTAAATTAACCATTTTCCACATGGCTTTAATTATTTGCTGCTGATAGTCATTAGTTGGTGCTAGTATATCTGCTGCATGAAAATACACCCATTCCTCCTCAGCAGTTTCAAGTATTTTGGATAAAGTGGTAATTGCTACTCTATTACCTGAATCGAATTTTCCTAGACATAAAGCAGCCTTACAACGGAAAAATTCATTCTCAGTGGTTTTAATTCTCTCAGTTAAAATAGTAATTACAGCTTTGTTACCTGGGTCAATTACCATCAGATATCTAACGGACATATCGAGCAAAGATGTATTCTCGGTAGTTTCGAGAATCTGGACTAAAATATTTAACGCTATTGCATTACCTGGATCGATATCCCACAAAGCCTTAGCTGCATCTGAACAAATCAGATCATCTTTGTATCTTTGAATGAAATCAATCAGGGTAGCGATCGCAATTCGATTGCCATAAGCTATGTTTCCTAAAGCTTTAATCGCACCCTCATATATGTCTTCTAACATCAACCACTCATTTGCGATCTCATCAGGCTTCATTTTGATAAATTGGATTAAAGCAGCGCTCGCAGTTTCGTTACCGCAGCCAATTTGCCCTAAGCTATGAATTACAGCCCAAGGCGTTATTTTGATGAATTGGATTAAAGTAGTAATTACAGTTTCATTGCCATAGCCAATTTTCTCTAAGCTACGAATTGCAGTCCCAAGATGAGAGTTATTTTGCTGAATTAGCAGCATTAAAGCTGCGATCGCACTTTTATTACCCGGATCGAGTTTTCCTAACTTCTCGGCTGCAAGTCTAAGAATTGTGCGACTTTCAGTAGTATGAACCAAATTGACAAAAGCAGCGATAACCCGTTTTCTATCGGTTAATTCCAGCGTTTTTCTCGCTGTCTTCACCAATGGTTTTGGTAGTATCTGCCAATCGCTTTTATCTTGCCGAAAGTAAGCATAACTCCATTTCAGCACTTGAGAAGCAATTACATCACCCAAACTACATTCTGGGAACTGGGATAAAGCTTCAGCCGCCAAAAAATAGGCGCGATACCGATAAAAATCGCCGCAACTGTCATCAAAATCTATTAAGGCTTGGATAAAATCTTCTTTCTGCTCCTTAGCTACATCTTTCTGGCTGAACCAGTGGAGAATCTCTGCTTTCCACTCCGGCTCAAAGATGCGGTAAGTGGCTTGATTTAAATTGCTGCGATCGTGGTTAAAGAAATACTGCCAATCATGCATTGCCTCCTACCCACTTCGAGATGTGGGACGAAAGGGACTTAAATGGATCTTGCTACATCAGTTTGCTTTTTGTTAAGTCTATACGCAATGAGTATTTGTAAAGTTTTCCGTCTTATGACTCAAAAAAAGCAGCAGGCGAAACATGAAAAAACTCCGCGAGGTGAGCGATATGGTTAACTGTCAGCTTGCGCTGTCCACTCAAGACTTCAGAGACAATAGACTCGGTTTTAAAGATAGGAATTAAGTCTTTTTGTCGCAAACCAAATTCAGCTATCAACGCTTTAAGTAATTCTATGCCATGAATATCAGGTATAGAATGATGTTTTTGTTCGTACTCATAGACTAGAGTACCTAAAACATTTAGATAGTCTTGTTAAAAACTGTAAAATTACTTACTTGATCTGCTGCGGGAAAATTTTCTCGTAACTCTACAAAGTTTGACCATTCAGCCAAAGATGTCATTTTATACCATAGCCGCAGGCTAATTTGTGAATTAGGGTGCTTTTCCCAGAATTCAGAAAGTCTTGCACGACTGATAATATGCATAATTTGTAATTATGGCTATTTTTTGTAATGAAGAGTATTTTTTCATGGGAATATTTTTTGGTCGGACACTAGAGAATCTTAGCAAATTGCGAAGTTATTGTGTGTATTGCACAACCTACTTTTAGAAAAACGGTATTCACACGGGAGAAAATACTCAAATCAGGGAAACCTAATAAATATGAACGGTGCTAAACTACCCGCATCGTTTTTCATCCTTGCTTGAAAGCTAGAGAGTTCCTAGACTTCCATGAGATTTTATGAAACAAATCAAAGATAAAATTACAAATAAATTAGAGCGACTATTGGAACAATGGTTAATCCCTCGTTTGGTGCGGTGGGGAGAATACCTAGAAACCAAAATTAGGCGCTACAAGCATCAAGAACTGAAGAGTCAATTAAAATTTTGTGGTTCTGGTCTACGATTTAAGCAAGATATTAGAATTGACCATCCGCAAAATGTCTCTTTGGGTAATAAAGTCTATATCGGCCCGGATGTCTTATTAGATGGACGTGGTGGAATCACAATTGGCGACAACACCACGCTTGGATTTAATGTTGTTATTCTCTCTGCAAATCACGACTACCAAAGTAATGATTTGCCTTATGAGCATAATGTCTACATTCATAAACCTGTTGTTATCGGTAACAATGTTTGGATTGGCGGAAATGTCCTAATTATTCCCGGAGTTTCCATTGGAGATGGTGCAATTGTGGCAGCTGGTACGGTTGTAAGTGCCAATATTGACCCTTTAGCAATTGTTGGAAATCAACCTATGAGAACAATTAAATACCGCGATAAAGAACATTATGAACAACTCGCCAACAAACAAGAGATTAAACCTGAAATATAAGCTAATTCTGATACTGAAATAGCATGATTAATTAACCAAACTTCACATATTTCGCGCCAGAACCCTACCCCGCCAAAGCACGGTGTACACACATCTTTGTACAAACCCAAAATCGTTGGAGATCCCCCTAAATCCCCCTTTCAAAGGGGGACTTTAAGAGGCTTTTGCCCCCCAATTTATCGGGGGGTTGGGGGGATCAAAAACCTATGAGGCAACTCTAGAAGACTTGTGTGTACACCGTAGCCGCAAGCGAGGAAGGGTATTTTTACGATTGTAATTAGCCGAACTTGATATTACACTAACGCTGGTCTATCAACAGGCTTCACTTGAGGTTTTGCAATCATCCGCATTCCGGCTGGTGCAGCTATTGTTAACCCACGGCGCACAGGACGCACAGGGCGCTTGTTCACCAACGATAATTGAAAGTTAGACAGAACAGTTGCCAAGACGATTTTCATTTCATACTGGGCAAATGCCATCCCAATACAGCGACGATTACCGCCACCAAAGGGTAAATATTCATAAGGTGAATATTGTCTTTCTAAAAAGCGTTCTGGCTTGAACTGTTTGGATTGTGGGTAGACTTCTTCTCGATGATGCGCTAAATAAATACTGGGGACTATTGCTGTTCCCTGTGGCAGTTCGTAGTCCATAACTTTAAGTGGAATTTTCACAAGCCGCACGAAAGCAGTCATGGCAATTGGGTAAATTCGCAATGTTTCTTGGCAAACTGCTGTCAAATAGGGTAACTTAGCCACACTACTTAAATCGGGATTGCCTCCAATGGTGTTAAGTTCATGTTGCAACTTTTCACGCACCTCTGGTAAACGCTCAATCCAGTACAAAGCCCATGTCAATGCAGAAGCAGTAGTTTCATGTCCCGCTACTAGCAGCGTCATTAACTCGTCGTGTAATTCTTGATCTGACATCCCTTGACCATCATCGTAACGAGCAGCCATCATCAAACTTAGGACATCTTGACGATTTTTATCAGGTTCAGCCCGACGTTCTCGAAGCAGAGTATAAATAAGTCGATCAACTTTTTGCCGTTGTTGCAGAATTCTACCCCACGGACTCCACGCCCCGAAATCTTTTTGCATAAACCGGAAAAAGAAGGCGCTAGACATTATCGGTGAACTGATGAAGTCTAGTAAGTCACTTAGCGATCGCCTCAGTTCTTCAAAAAGCTCTCCTTCTTCCATTCCAAATACAACCCGTAGAATAACACGCAAAGTAATTTCTTGCATCGACTCACGGATTTTGAAAGGCTTACCAATTTGCCATTCATTACTCACCTGTCGGGTTATTTTACTGATATCCTCACCATAAGCCCGCATCCTTTCGCCATGAAAAGGGGGAGTTAATAGTTGCCGTTGTCGCTGGTGGCGATCGCCATCCGCTAACATAAAGGAGCGATCGCCAAGCAAAAATTTTAGTCCTATGTTCCCCCTCCCAACCTCAAAATGGCTCGAATCAGCAGTAAAAATCTGCTCAAGGGCTTGGGGTTGACTAAAGTACACAAGATGGTTATCAGAGTTACTACTCCTGATTGTGAAAGTGTCGCCATAAGTTTTGGCAAAATCATCTACATATTTCACTGGCTGACTAACAAACTTGATCGTTCGCAACCAGCGCGGCATTTGAGGCCCATCAGGCAGATTGTAAGTTGCTGTCATAGAGTTTTGTGGATTTGATGGCTTCTAAATTTTATTGTTACGAGTTTTCATGTTACTTAGGGTTACATAAAGCGCTATATTCATCATTAGGGACTGGGCACTGGGGACTGAGAACTGAAAAGAGAATAATAATAACTCTTGTACAGATGCGATTAATTGCGTCTTTACTCCTAACTCAGCACTCAGCACTCCTAACTCAGCACGGGCTAAACGCCCCGCTACCGCTAACAAAAGGCAGCATCGGAAGCAAGCAGTGCCAAAAATCATCGCTATTCTCAACGGTAAAGGAGGAGTCGGTAAAACGACTACCGCAGTCAATCTGGCTGCAAACTTTGCGAAGAAAAAAAAGGTGTTGCTGATTGATGCAGATATTCAAGGTTCTGCCAGTTGGTGGTTTGGGCGCAGTCAGCAAGGAATGGGGTTTGATTTATCTCAAGAAACAGATCCTAAGCTTTTAAGTGAATTAGGAAAGATAACAGGTTACGATTTAGTAGTGGTGGATACACCTCCCGCGCTGCGCTCTGAAGCATTAGTGGCGGTAGTTGCGATCGCAGATTATCTAATTTTGCCTACACCCCCATCCGCAATGGATTTAGCTATCCTCGTGGAAACAGTCAAGGAAGCCGTTATCCCTGTGGGAACACCGCATCGGGTACTGCTTACCAAAGTCGATACGCGCAGTATTGGGGAAGCACTAGAAGCAAAAAACACTCTCACTAGATTAGGTATTCCTGCTTGTAATACCTTTATCCGTGCTTATAAGGCTCATGAACGAGCGGCGCTTGAGGGCGTAGCGATCGCTCAATGGCGAGGAAGTAATGCACGAGAGGCGGAGTCAGACTACCGTCGTGCAGCTGATGAATTACAGCGTGATTGGAGAAATAATAATGGCTAGGAAACAAAGTCTCTCTGATTTATTACAAGAAGAGGCGCAAAAATTTACACCCCCAGAAGGTGAATCTGCGATCGAAGTTACAGCAGAAGCAATTGCCGAAGAAGAAGCTTCATCTGATGAGGAATCGTCAGCACAGACACTCGATCCGACTTCTACTAAGCGCACAAGTCCCACTAAAGCTGATTTAGAAGCAACTGTCAAAGAATTGACAATTAATCTCGAAAAAAGCCATAAAAAGGAAGCATTTCTGGGGCAAGAAATTGCTGATTTGCAATCAAAATTATCTAAACAACAAACATTAGCATCGGAACAAAAGTTATTAGCGCAACAGGTAACAAAAGAACTTGACGAAACCAAAAAAACAGCACTGCAACTAGCAGAAGCAAATTCCCTGCTTATAGAAGAAATTAATGCTTTAAAACAAACAGCAGAAGATAAATCTAAACTTGCTGTAGCAGTAAAAGAAACTAGTGCGATCAAACCAGTAAAAGACCACTACAATCCACTTAACTACAAAAAATCACATCGGTCATCGGAAACACTTGCTCAAGCTCAACCTCAAAATCAACCAAATGAGTATCCCGATAGTTCTAATGAGATGTGGTTACTTGACTAGATTTAGTTAATCAGTCAGATAATTTATGGCACTACTTGATTCATCTGTCGTTCCCGTAGTGCCATTTTTGAATTAAACTTTCCCTGTTAAGTCTGGAAACGTCAGAAACAGCCCTTTATGTATATCGTTAGTAGCGCTAACAAGGATTATCAGGACTAAAGTACTTCCGACAAACTTTAATTTTTCCGTCTAGGAACTTAATTTAATTCACCACAAAAGTCTAAAATATGCTGTGCGGTGATTTGTGGTTGTTCCAGATGTGGAAGATGGCCGCAATCTTTAATCCAGATGAGATTACTGTCTGGAATTGCCCTTTTAAACTTTGTGGCATCATTAGTACCCAAAATCTTATCGGAATCACCCCACAAAATTAGGGTTGGTTGTACAATTTGTGATAAAATATTCAATCTAAAAGCACTATAACCACCACTTTTAGTAAAAGCAATCAAAGCTTGATTCCAACTGGGCATTTGTAGATGTAATGCAGCACAACATAAAGCATCGACAGAAGCAAGATTTTGATTTTTATATCCAATACGGGAAATGCGATCGCGTACCTTCAGACTACTCAAAAATTGAGTTGCTAAATAATCCAACGGTGGAAACATTACTTTACTTAACGGTGAACCACCCGCCAACCCTGCACTGTCAATTAACACCAGTTTTTTTACTACCTCCGGGTAAGTCAGCGTAAAATCAATCGCTGTCGCGCCTCCCATTGAAGCACCTACCAAAATTACAGGTTGGTTAATCAGGCTTTTCCAGAAATAATAAAGATGGGTTTTTATGGCAGTTGGGCTATAAGCAATTCCTGAGAGTCTATCTGTAAACCCAAAACCCAACAAATCTATTGCCCAAGTTTCATTATCTCCAGAGAGTTGTGGCAAAAGCCTGCGAAACTCTAATACAGAACTGTCAAAGCCGTGAATTAATAATATAGGAGTTCCACCACTCCCTTGCTTGACATAAGTTGTGGTAACTGGTTGATTAATTAAAGGAGTAGCGATCGCAGCAGTTTGAATACTCTGAGCCAGTGCGATTGAGGTAGATTCTGTCAGTTGCTCAACTGCTTTAGGAAGAAAATTCGGAAACATAAATTTCAGTTTATCGTACTAGCTAGCTTCCACTCATTGCTAATTTTGTTAAGCAGCAAAATTACACAAACTAATACGATCGAGTATTATTTGTAATACATAAAATATAGTCTAGCGACTATCAAAACATTCTAACTCCTCACTCCTCACTATTAACTCCCCACTCCCCCAAAATTTCCCGCATCAAAGAAAGTTTTACAAAATGTTAAAATTGGGACTAAAGCCACGTACAATTAATATCGCCTATCCCTTAATCCAGGAGCTAATGCCATGCCAATGGCCGTTGGCGTAATTGAAACTTTAGGTTTTCCTAGTGTCTTAGCAGCAGCAGATGCAATGGTGAAAGCTGCCGCAGTCACAATTGTGTACTACGGTCAAGCTGAAAGCGCTCGTTTGTTAGTTGCCGTTCGGGGACACGTTTCTGAAGTAAATAGAGCTGTTGAAGCCGGAATAGCAGCTGGAGAGCAAGTCAAGGTTGGTGCAGTAATTACCTACTACATCGTTCCTAATCCCCCGGAAAATGTTGAAACCATATTACCAATCCATTTCACTGAAGAATCAGAACCTTTCCGCATGTTCTAAGCAATTTTGCTATCAAAATCTGTAGCGAAGCTTCGTACAATTAACTGGTAGACCCCATCAGCGTTTATTCATACAGGAGATTAATAATGTCATTACAGGCAGTTGGAGCACTTGAAACGAAAGGTTTCCCTGCGGTGCTAGCAGCAGCAGATGCTATGGTAAAAGCTGGTCGAGTCACCCTCGTTGGATATATCAGAGTGGGTAGCGCCCGTTTTACAGTTAATATTCGTGGCGATGTTTCTGAGGTAAAAGCCGCTATGGCTGCTGGTATTGAAGCCGCAGAAAATGTATATGGCGGTACCCTCGAATCCTGGGTAATTATTGCTCGTCCCCATGAAAACGTCGAAGCTGTTCTGCCTATTGGTTACACAGAACAAGTCCAACAGTATCGAGAATCTCTAGAAAACCCCATTGTTAGATCGTCGAATAGTCGATAGATTCAACCCTCTGCGGGAAACTCAAAACAAAGAATCCCCACAAATGAATTTATCAGGATTCGCGGAAAACCCCATCCGTCTTATACGGTGGGGATGAATAGCGGTCTACGGAGCGGAGCGTAGTAGACAATCCTTTGAGTGGTAAAA